>VBPK01000004.1 GCA_005877225.1 Nitrososphaerota archaeon | reverse complement strand
AAGATTACGCTTGACCAGCACTATGATAGAGGGATGATCGAGGCAACTTCAGAACGAACCTACATACACACGTCTGAGTTTGTTCGATTGATGATTCAACGGTCTTCGGGACCAAGCGATCCTGCAACCGTCATCCTTTGTCCGGCTCGGGGTCACGGCGTGATAAGGGAGGGTTACGAGGGGGTTTTCTACCCCACGTATTACGTTCAGGAGACGCCGTAGTCCGACCTTAGCTCATCTTGCAGCTGTTCGCTAAGAATGGTCTCGGGTCCCGGCCCGCGTCATTTGGATCTTCAGGCCAAGAACGTACCAGATTCATATCGATACCCAACCCCATATACGACCGGCCAAACGATGGAGACGGTGACGAGCTCATTGCGTTATTTTCAGATACTACATGCGGCCGGAACTCGATCCGGCGCACAACGTTCCATGCACGTCTCTAATATTCCAACTTTCGTCTGATATCAACCACTTACTACCTGATCCTACGTAAGACGCAGTCACAGTTACGAGTGATTGGAATTTGCATATCGGGGATCCGTTCATGTAGAATGTTGCGTTTACGACCGCCGTCCTTCCTGTAGCTTTCATCGTGTAGGTAACATTCTCAATAGTAAACGGAGCAGTGTCGGAATCGCACAGAATATAGGCGCACCAGTACTCACTAATGTTCCCGACTCCGCTGTGTGTCCCGGCAGTGGAAATATTGTCGGGCGTAGTGGCCCTTATGGTGAGTGTTGCATTATCCGCATATTCCCTCGTCACTGCAGAATCGTTCTTGGACTCTATGTTGCGGAGATGAGCGAGAAAAGTGCTCCCGACCTGAGCGGAGGCAGTTAAGGTGTTGGAAGGGCTGAATGAGCTCGATAGAAGGTAGGTCGTGAGAAAGGTTGTACTCCCCACCACGATCACCGTCAAGAGTACGGCTGCGAGAAATCTTTTTTTCGCATACGACACATCCACATCGCTCAACTTCTTGACACACCAGACCTACCTGCTTATCCTCCTCTTACATCTAGTAATCAGATGGCACACAGGCAGATAAGTATTTTGAAGGATTGTTAGGCTTCTGCTATCCCGAAATTAGATCATCCCCTTGCCAACGGCACCAGTGTGTCGTCCCATGAATGCCTACAGCTTGGGAACTCATAGCATTATTCTCAGATAGATGACTCAGCGCAGAGAATATTGCAATGTGTTCGACGGAAAAACGCCTATAAACCCAGAACCCTTGGCGCAGTCAAGTGAGGGTTTCTCACCAAGAGTTCCGGACGGGCCTCACTTACGATGACGTCCTGCTCGTTCCCAAATACTCCGAGATCAAGTCGCGCAAGGACGTAAGCACCACGACGAAGTTCTCACGAAACATCTCGATGAGCATCCCCATCGTCAGCGCCAACATGGACACCGTGACCGAGTCGTCGATGGCGATTGCCCTCGCCCGCCTCGGCGGGATAGGCGTCATCCACAGGTTCCTCCCGGTCGCAGACCAGGTCGCAGAAGTCTCGAAGGTCAAAAGGTCCGAAGGGATTGTGATTGAGGACCCGATCACCCTCCTGCCAGACCGCACCGTGGGGGAGGCTCTCGAAGTAATCAGGAAACACGATATAGGAGGCATCGTGGTCCTCTACGCCGATAGAAGAGTCGCCGGGCTCGTCACCAGGCGCGACATCCACCTCGAGGAGGACCTCAGCGTGAAGATCAGCGAGGTGATGACTCCCCTTGGAAACCTCATCACCGCTCAGAAGGGCGTCACGATGGAGCAGGCGAAGGAGCTGCTGCGGAAGAACAAGATCGAGAAGCTACCAATCCTGGAGAGGGATGGCAGGCTAGCCGGGCTCATTACGTCGAAGGACATTGTCAAACGGAGACAATTCCCGATGGCCACGAAAGACGCGAAGGGGCGGCTGAGGGTTGCCGCCGCAATAGGCGTGAAGGGAGATTACATGCACAGGGCGGAGAAGTTGCTGGAGGTCGACGTAGACGCTCTCGTCGTCGACATCGCTCACGGCCACTCGGCAAACGCGATTGACACAGTGAAGGAGATTCGGAGGCGACTAGGGCAAGTCGATGTTGTGGCCGGGAACGTGGCAACCTCGAGGGGGACGAGCGACCTGATCAAGGCGGGTGCCGACGCGGTGAAGGTCGGCGTTGGTTCGGGGAGCATCTGTATCACTCGCATCGTCACCGGAGTCGGCGTTCCCCAGCTCACGGCGATCATCGATAGCGCGAACGCGGCCGCAGAAAACGACATTCCCGTAATCGCCGACGGCGGGGTAAGGAATCCGGGAGATGTTACGAAGTCTCTCGCCGCTGGCGCCTCGACCGTCATGATTGGAAGCCTCTTCGCAGGAACCGAGGAGAGCCCCGGCCCGACAATACTGCGTGAGGGGGTCAGGTACAAGCTGACGCGCGGAATGGCATCGCTCGAGGCATCAATCGACAGGAAGGTTAGGGACTCGAACGGGGCTTCGTCCAAGAACGGGCTCGTCGAAGAGGTTGTCGAGGAGAGCGTCCCCGAGGGGGTCGAGGGGTTGATTCCTTACAAAGGAAAGGTCGAGGAGGTCGTTCGCCAGCTCGTTGGTGGGCTCCGCTCGGGGATGTCCTACTGTGGCGCGAAGACGATAACAGAGCTGCAGAGGGGGGCCGAGTTCTTGAGGATGTCCGAGGCCGGGCTCAAGGAGAGCCGCCCGCACGACATTGAGAAAGTTGTCTAAGGCGAAGAAGAAGAAAAACGCCACGATAGTCGGCCTCCAATGGGGAGACGAGGGAAAGGGCAAGATAGTCGACTACATCGCGGACGACTTCGAGGCGGTCGCCCGCTTCAACGGAGGGAGCAACGCGGGTCACACAATAGTCATCGGCGGAGAGAGGCACATCTTTCACCTCCTGCCCTCGGGAGCTCCGAAGGGAAAGGAGCTGCTGATAGGTTCGGGAGTTGCCGTCGACCCCGTCGTCCTCTCTGAGGAGCTCGCCCTTCTGGAGGGGAGAGGAACTCACGCAGACCTCCGTGTGGACGGAAGGTGCACACTCGTGACCCCCTTCGAGAAGGTCATGGATGTGGCGATCGAGGAGATGAGGGGTGCACGCCCCCTCGGCACGACACGGAGAGGAGTCGGGCCCGCATACGCGATGAGAGCGCTCCGCCTCGCCCCCAGGGCCATCGACGTCTTCTCCAACAACTTCGACTTCAATTCGGCTCGGACTTTTCACCGCTTTCTGAGAGAACCACCGCCGAGCCTCCGCGACTGGCTGAGACTCTCTCGGAAAGTCCTGAAGGAGAAGCTGGGTGACGTCGCTTCGAGGATCGCCGAACTCAACGAGGACGGGAAGGCGGTGATCTTCGAAGGCTCTCAGGGGACACTTCTCGACGTCTTCTACGGTACCTACCCTTACGTAACCGGCGCTCCCACGATCGCAAATTACGCGGCCGCAGGCCTCGGCGTCTCGACAAACACCGATGTCCTGGGAGTCCTGAAGTGTTACACGACCAGGGTCGGGGCGGGCCCCTTCCCCACCGAGATCAGGGGGCGCCTCGGCGAGAAGATTCGCGAGGTCGGGAGCGAGTACGGAGCCACCACGGGTCGACCGCGGAGGGTGGGGTGGCTCGACCTTGTGGCCCTGAAGTACGCGGCTCGCCTCAACGGTGTGAAGGAAATCGCCGTCTCGACGGTCGACGTCCTGGAGCACGCAAAGGAGTTGAAGGTCTGCATCGCCTATCGGCTCGACGGGAGGGAGATTGACGATTTTTACGAGGCGCTCCCTTTCATCGAGGACGTCAAGCCGGTGTACCGGGAGCTGAAACCGTTATTTCACGCCGAGATGACTGACGGTCATCTCCCCAGCGCGGTCGAGTCCTTCATCGGGTTACTTGAAGACCAGCTGAAAGCAAGGGTAACACTAGTCTCCTACGGGGAGGAGAGGTCTCGGACGATTGAAAGATAGCCCCCTCTCCCCGATAGACGACAGGTATTACGAAGAAGTTAGGGAACTCTCCCCCTTCTTCTCCGAGAAGTCGCTCGTCGAGGAGAGGGCGAGAGTCGAGCTCGAGTATCTCTCCTTCCTGATGGAGGCAGGGGTCGCACCAAGGTCGAGTGTTCCCTCAATAGATGTCTCTTACGAGGCGGTCAAGAGTCTCGAGGCCGACCTTGGACACGACGTGAAGGCCCTCGAGGCGCATCTCAGTGAGCGTCTTCGAGCTTCCGGTCGAGAGGAGCTCGCCGCCTTCGTTCACCTGGGCCTGACGAGCGAGGACGTCAACAATCTCGCCTACGCGAGGCTTCTCTCGAAGGCGCTGAAGTCTGTGATGGTTCCAGCCTACGAGAGGCTGGCGGTGGGGCTCTCGGAGATAGCCCGGAGCGAGGCGAAGACGGCGATGCTCGCGAGGACCCACGGAAGGCCGGCAATACCGACAACCCTTGGTAAGGAACTCGCGAACTTCGCTCTCAGACTCGCCGAGAGGGTCGCATACCTCAAGTGTCTGAAGCCTTGGGGGAAGGTCTCCGGGGCAGTCGGGACATACGCCTCCTTCAAGCTTCTACGACCTTCAGGGAAGTGGCCCGAACTGCTGAAGGGATTCGTCGAATCGATGGGGTTGGAGTTCGTGAAGTACACAACCCAGGTCATTCCAAACGAGAGGTACTCCGACATCTTCCACTGCCTGATGAACATCAACACGATCATGCTCGGTCTCGCGAGGGACCTCTGGGGTTACCAGGCTCTCGACGGGGTGCATTTCGAACGGAAGGGGAGGGTGAGCAGCTCGACTATGCCTCAGAAGGAGAATCCCGTCGACCTTGAGAACGCGGAGGGGCAGGTCGAAATCTCGAACTCCATAATGACGCTGCTCGCATACCGACTGGGGGTGACGCGGTGGCAGCGAGACCTCTCCGATTCGCCGATCAAGAGAACGATGGGGCAGGCGCTCGCCCATTCCCTTATCGCATGCAAGAGGATCACGAGCTCCCTCGCCTCGATGAGCGTTGACAGGAAGAGGATGGCGGAAGACCTCTCCCGCCACGGAGAAGTGTTGGCGGAGGCGGTCCAGTTGTTGCTGCGAATGGATGGGAACGCGAAGGGATACGAGGAGGTCAGGGAAGCGATTGAAAACGGGACGTTTTCGATTCCGGAGAAGTACGTGGCGAGGATAGGCGAATATCTCGGCCTCGCCACAGACCTCGCCAGGGACTGCGAAAGGGAAGTGGCACTCCTGTTGGCCCGACGCGGGAAGACCAGGCGGTCTAAGCCTTGAACACCCACCCCAAATCTGGTGGGTCGACCCTCCTCTGCACTCGCTCGTTCATCGCGTGGGCGATGATGGGGAGGGCCAACGTGATGTCGCAATACAGAGTCGCCTTCCTCGCATCTGGGGCTATCTTTCCCCAGCTGACCGCCTCCTCGAGGGTGCAGCCAGAGAGCCCTCCCCACTGCGGGCTGTCCGCGGTTATCTGGATCGCGTAATCGTGGGGTGTCTCCTCTTCTCCTCCCCTCCCGAGTGACTTGATAACCGTGGCAAGCTGGATTGTGTCCTTTGGCACCCCCCCGCCTAGGTAGACGACTCCAGTTCTTCGAGTCTTCTCGGCTACCTTTGCAAGCTCCTCCATATCCTTTGTCTGGTCGAGTCGGATTAACTTGCCCCTCCGCTTCAGCAGGCTCAGGGCCACCCCATATCCACTGTCGATGAGACCGGGCGAGTAGATGGGGACCTTCCTCTCGTAGGCCGCAGCCGTGATGCTCCTTATCCCCTTCTTCGACTGGTACTCACCGAAGAGCCAGAGAAACTCCCTCGTCGAGTAGACAAGCTTGTCATCGAGCCCACTCGCAAACTTCTGTATTAGGTCCTCGAGCTTCCTGTACTGGTACTCGTCTGCGTAGACATCGTAGAATCTGTCAATCTTCAGACGCAGGAGCTCTTCGTCGTTCGCCAGCCACGTTCCCTGATAGTATCCGTATCCTATCGCCTCGAGAAGGTCCTCGGAGATGTTAGCTCCTGTGCTCACTAGGACATCGATATACCTCTTCTCGATGAGCCAGCGAATTATCTTCCACTGCCCCGTGGTGCTCAGCGAACCGGTGAGACCCATGAAGATTGTCAAGCCCTTCTGGCGAGTCATCTCGGTCCAGATTTTGGCCACCTCACCGAGCTTCTTCCCCTGGAACCCCGTCTGCGCCATCTCGTCGAGAAGTCGGGAGACGCTCTTCCTCCCTACCTCGATCGTCCTCACTGGTTTGGAGAGAACTTCTCTCTTCCGTACCACGCTTTCGCATCTTGAATGTTTGCTTAATTATTTTGTGAATCTGTCGGGCTTCCTTCCGGACGCGATGAAGATGCTCACCGTAGCCTCCGCATCTCCTTTCGAAGATTTGGAGCAGCAATCCTCTCCGAGAGATTCCACAACAACACTCGTGAGCCCCGCCCCGAGCAACCAGCCCGACAACGACTCTCTCTCGAAACCCTTCCAGCGGTCCTGCTGTTCGGTCCTGAGAAACTCGAACTCGTGTCTATCGAGGTCAGTGATAACTACAACACCGCCCGGCCTGAGGACCCTCGCCATCTCGCGAACTGCTCTCGAAGGTTCCCCCACGTGATGAAGAAGCATGTTAGCGAAGACGTAGTCGACTGCCCCGTCGTCGATCGGGATCCTTTCGGCTCTTCCAACCCGGCAGTCGACTACAGACACGGGTATCCTTCTCCTCAGCTCGTCGAGCATCCTCTCCGATTCGTCGACCGCGATGACTTCTACGCCTCTCCGCACGAGCCCTTCGGTGATGAAACCCGTTCCCGCACCGATGTCGGCTGCGACGCCCCCCGACTCGACCGAAGCGGCGAGGATGGCCTTCTCCCTTACTCGGTCGGAGAAGAAGCTCTCTCCAAGCTTCTCCCACCCCGATGCGATCTCGTCGAAGTAGGAGTTCGTCGTCTCGTCTCACTTGACGGTTACGGACTTCGCCAGATTCCTGGGGTAGTCCGGGTCGTTTCTCTTCTCCACGGCCGTCCAGTACGCCATCAGCTGAAGCGGTATCGCCTCCAGAACTGGCGTGAGACTCTCCTTCGCCCTGGGTATCTTGATGAAGTGCGTGTAGACCTCGCTCGGTTCATCAGAGATTCCGATCACCCTCGCTCCCCTCGCCTTCAGCTCCTCTGCGTTCGAGAGGGTGTCGGCGTGCGTCTCCCCTCTCGGGTTGATGACGACGACAGGCGTCCCCTCCTCTATCAGGGCCAGCGTTCCGTGCTTCAGCTCGCTCGCGGCCATCCCCTCGGCGTGTATGTATGAGAGTTCCTTCATCTTCAGGGCGCCCTCAAGGGCCACGGGGTAGTGGTACCCCCTCCCGATGAAGTAGAAGTCGGACCTCTCCCTGTACATCCTCGCGATTTCTTTGACTGTCGGTTCACTGGAGAGGGCCTCCTCGACCATCCGAGCAACCTCTTCACCCCCTCCATTCCCGCTGCCGACGAGATTGTCGACTATCAGGTTTGCGACGACGACCTGTGCCGTGAAGCTCTTCGTCGCAGCCACTCCCACCTCCGGTCCGCAGTTCAGGAGCAGGGTGAGGTCGCTCTCCCTGGCAAGCGTCGACCCAGCGGCGTTTACGAGGGAAAGGATCTTCGCTCCCTTCTTCTTTGCCTCCCTTATCGCTTCGAGGAGGTCGGCCGTCTCCCCGCTCTGAGAGAGTGCAATCACGACCGAGCCGCCGTCGACGAACTCTGAGTGCTCCCTGAATTCACCCGCTAGAGTGACCTCGCACCTGATCGCCGCGTCGCGCTCGAGGCGATACTTCAGGAGCAGTCCCGCGTGATAGCTCGTCCCGGCGGCGGTGACGAAAACACTCCTCGCCCCACGAATCTTCTCCACAAACTCCGCCAGTTTCTCTTCGTTCTGCATCATAGCGCTTACGACCGTCTTGGGTTGCTCGTGGATTTCCTTGAGCGTGTAGTGCGCGTAGTCCATCTTCGAGAGGTCGGCAAGCTCCCACGCGACCTGCGTGGGCTTTCTCCTCACTGGCCTGCCGTTCATATCGAAGATCTCCACGCTCCGGTTGGTGACCTTCACCACCTCCTGGTTGTCCAGAAAGATCGTCCTGTCCGTGTGCTCGATGAAGGCGAGGACGTCGCTCGCGATGAAGTTCTTCGTGTCGCCTACTCCGATGAGCAGAGGCGCATCCTTTCTGGCCCCGGTGATCAGCTCCGGAGCGTCCTGGAAGAGAGCCGCGAAAGCGTACTGTCCCTTCAGCCTCTTGGCCGCTAGAATCGTCGCCTTCACAGGGTCCTTAACTTGGCGGTATTCGGCCTCTATCAGGTGCGCGATCACTTCGCTGTCGGTCTCGCTCTTGAAGATGTGCCCCTTTGCGCGTAATTGCTTTTTCAACTCCAGGTAGTTCTCGATTATCCCGTTGTGTACTATCGCGACCCTCTCCCTACACGAAGTGTGAGGGTGTGCGTTCCGGTCCGTGACGCCTCCGTGGGTCGCCCAACGGGTGTGGGCGATGCCTGTCGTCCCGGTCAGGGTGGAGAGGCCGTATTTCCTTTCGATATCGTCTATCCTCCCGGCTGCCTTCGTCACCCTGATCACGCTCTCCGAGACAGTGGCGACGCCGGCCGAGTCATACCCCCTGTATTCGACCCTCTTCAGCCCCTGCAGCAGGATTGGTGCGACAGCTTCGTCATTCACGCAGCCGATTATTCCGCACATGATTGCAGGCTCCGTCCACGGGCTTATTAAGGTCTAGAAAGGCATGGTTCTTTCAATGCGGAGCTGGATGTGCATGGTGTGCCCGCGAGTTCGCTTTAGGGCCTTTCGAGGACCTCATACCATGCAAAGCTCTTTATGTCCCCCTCATGTCGCCCCAACGAGTCATGGCTGAAGAGAAACTGCTCTTCGACCCCAAGTCCCAAGGGGCGACCGCACGGAGGGTCCTTGTCTCAGACTCTCCCAGGCCATTCGCGCCGGCCTTCACCGAGGTGGGGCGAAAGATACTCGGGATCCTCGCAAAGGGTCCTAGGTATCCGGCCCAGATCGCTCGTGAGCTCAAGACCCACCACCAGACGGTCTACTATCACGTTGGGCGGCTCAAGAAGTCAGGCCTCATCACAAGTCTGGAAAGCCACGATGTCCGGGGAGGGAGGGCGAACGTCTACACACTCTCCTCAGACGGCTACGCCGTCGAGTTTGATGTTAAGGGTGAGGTGCTTCCATCGATCTCCGCCGCCACCCGATCGAGGGCCTTCGGGAACTTCTTCAACGAGTTTGTCGGTGGTGGGACCTTCAACGGTTGGATCGTCGTGGGCTCACCATCGCCTCACGGTCCCAGGATGACTCTGGGTAGGGATGGCCACTACGCCGTCCAGCTAGGGTTCGCCCTGGGCCAGTTTGTCAGGCTTCCAACCGCCTTCCCTGTAAAGCTTGACGTCGACATCAGAGCCGAGAAGCTTGAACGCTCCAACATGATAGTCGTGGGAGGTCCGCGAACGAACGTCATATCAGCCGAGATAAACAAGTACCTCCCCGTCAGGTTCGCGGACGACGGGTCCTGGTCCTCCATCAGCGACGATAGGGGGAGGGTCTACGAATCAGACTTTGATTGCATGGTCGTGAAGGGACCCAACCCGTGGGACGAATCGAGGACCTGCATAATCTGTGCGGGTGTCACCGGCGCGGGTACGAAGGCGGGCATTCTGGCCCTCACCACCTTCGCCGATGATACTCTGAAGGGATACAAGAGCGGAAGATGGGGCGGCGTCTTGAGAGGAACCGACCTCGATGGTGATGGGAAGGTCGATAGCGTTGAAACCTTGCGTAGGATCTGATTAGGCTCTTCTTCCCCTTCTTCCGCCCTTCTTGCGTGTCGTGTCGTGGGGGATCGGGGTCACGTCCTCTATCCTCCCGATTCTGAACCCCGCTCTCGCGATCGCTCTTATCGCTGCCTGCGCACCCGGCCCGGGCGTCCTCGGTCCGGTTCCACCGACTGCGCTGACCTTGATGTGGACAGCCGTAATCCCCTTCGTTTTAGCGACCTCCGAGGCGGCGCTCGCTGAACGCATCGCTGCGTAGGGTGAAGACTCGAACCTGTCCGCCTTCACGTGCCTGCCGCCCGAGGAGAATGATATCGTCTCGGCTCCCGTAATGTCCGTAATGTGCACTATGGTGTTGTTATAGCTGCTGTAGATGTGGACGACGGCCCAGCGATCCTTCAGCGCCTCCTCCTCCGCCGTGTTACCTCGCCTCCGGGGTGACCGCCTCCTTTGCGGGCGGGGAACGCGGGGCGCCTAGGAGCTTGATCTTCTCCTCCTCCTCGCGAGCGACGGGATAACTGGGTATTGTGACCCGCCTCTCTCCGATGACCACGTGGCCGTGGACTATTGCCTGCCGTGCCTGAAGAGGAGAGACAGCCATTCCCCTCTTGAAAATCATGGACTGGAGTCGCCTCGCCAGCACGTCCTCGACGGTGAGGCTGAGAACGTCGTCGAGGGGTGACCCTAATCTTACTAGCCCCTTCCTGACAAGGCTGTCCATGAATATCTTCTCGCCCCTCTGCCTGACCTCCTGAGTGGCTGCGAGGAGGGTTCTCGCCTGCTTCCTCGTCGAACTCAGCTGAGACTGGGCCCTCCATAGCTCCCTCTTGTTTCTCAGACCGTATATCCCGAGGAGGTAGAGTTCTTGAGC
>VBPK01000152.1 GCA_005877225.1 Nitrososphaerota archaeon | reverse complement strand
AGGATGGGGATTAACATGAAGGAGATGCCGGGGGTGGAGGAGGTAATAATCCGCACCACGGAGAAGGAAATTCACATACGCAATGCGACCGTATCGGAGGTCAACGCCCAAGGAAATCGGGTCTTTCAGGTGGCAGGAGAGGTCGAGGAGGTCGCGAGGGAGCGGAAGACCTTCAGCGACGAAGACATCCTCCTAGTTCAGCAGCAGGCGAACGTAACGAGAGAGAAGGCTATCGCGGCGCTCGAGGAAGCGGAGGGAGAGGTCGCGAGAGCGATACTGAAGCTCACGTCATGACGACTGCGTCAACGGCTCTGAGGAGACACGCGAGGTACGGGCCGCCCGACCACTACCTCTCCCCACCGAGCGCGGGGATGTGCCTCAGCGTCTTCGCCCTCGTCGAGAGGGGTTCCGAGGTCCTCGTGGGTGTCCCCAAACGCCACGAGCGTTGGACATCCGAGTGGCTCCTCGCGTGGCACTTCTACACGGAGGAGGAGCTGAAGGAGGCGCTTCTGGAGAAGAGGCTTCCTTCCACCTACCTATGGGAGGGGGAGGACCCCAAGGCGGCGCTGCGTCGGATAATGAACGACCAGCTCCAGGTCAGCAAGTCCAGGGCTGGCGGACCGAGAGTGCTCTCCTACTACTCCCCGAGCGACTGGTACCCCGGCAACAGCCACTGGGATCTGGCCATCGTCTATCCCGTCAAGCTACTCCAACCAGTGAGGAGACCACCCTGGTGGCGAGTGCTTGGATTCGTCGAGAAGAGCAGACTTCGCGCGAAGCAGTTTGGCTGGAATGCCGACTTCGTCAGGGACTTAGGGATCGTCGCGTGACTCCCCCGCCGCTCAAACCTTAATTACGCAAGTCTTCTCGCTCAGGATGAATTTTGCAGATGACCCAGGTTATCGAGGAGGCGGTCAAGGCTCTCGCCGAGTTTGAAGCCGAACTCGACATGATCAAGACGGATGCCTCGGAGGCTAAGAAGCGTCTGGTGAAGGCGGCGGCGGATGAGGCTGAGAAGGCGAAGAGTGATGCCCTCGCGAAGGCGCAGGAACTGGCGAACGAAAGGGTGAGGGTCGCGAAGCAGGAGGCCGAGAGAGGGGCGGAAGAGGTTGCGAAGAAGGGCGAAGAATCGCTGAATGGGCTGAAGGCGGCGACCCTTAATCGGAAGGAGGAGGCGGTCGAGTTGGCCGTGAGGCGACTCCTCGGTGGTTGAAGCCCCTAGACCCTCCGCCTTCGAGACCTTCACCGGCGCGAGATCCTTCGCGCTGAAGGGTGCCCTCCTCACAAACGCCTCCCTCGAAACTCTGACGGAGTCTAGCTCGCTCGAAGAGTTCGTCAACCGACTCAAGGGAACGCCGTACGCGGAGGCGGTGTCAAAGCTGCAACCGCCCTACTCTGCACGCAAGCTGGAGCTCGCGCTCAGGGAGAGGCTCGCGGACGTTCACTACTCCCTCATGAAGACCGCCAGGGACCCCGATCTGCTGGAAGTCTACTACCTGCGGAACATCGCGTGGAACCTCAAGATCGCGCTGAAGGCGAAGGCGCTCGAGAGAGGGTACGAGGAGACGATGACCTACATCGACCTCCACAGCGAAGAGCTCGCGGGCAGAAGGGACCTCATCGCCAGAGTTCTCTCCTCCAAGGACCTTCAGGAGGCAACCGCTCTTCTCGAGGGGACAGAGTTCGGGAAGGACGTCGCGAAAGCCGCGGCCGCATTCGCGACCAACAGGGAGCCCCGAGTCTTCGACCTCTACGTCGACCACGCGCTCTTCTCGAGGATAGCCGAGACCTTCGCCGCCAAGAAGAAATCCTACTCGACGGGGGAGATAGCTACGGTTCGAGACCTCGTCTCGATAGACGTCGACTCGTACAACGTCCTCGCCCTATTGAGGTCGAAGCTCTGGGGTGTCCAGTCGAGCGAGAGCAAGGGGCTGCTCATACTGCCTCCGTTCAACGTCTCGCTTCCTCGCCTCCAGAGAATCGTCAATACGGAGTCGGTCGCGGAGTCGCTCGAGGCGCTCGAGGGAACATATAGCATCAGCTGGCCGTCCGGCGGAGGAGAAGACGTGATCGTGAGCGCCCTGGAGGAGGGTTTCGTTCAGCTGAGCAAGAAGACCGCCCGCCGCGCCTTTCTGTGGCAGGGCTTCACTCTTAGCACCGTCCTCGCCTTGGTGAAACTGCTCGAATTCGAGGTGCAGAATCTGGCCGCGATAGCCTTCGGTGTCGAGGCCGGCATCCCACCCAAGCAGATCCTTTCCTCTCTCAGGCTATAGCCACTTTATCCGAATCCTCTCCCTCTCGGGAAGGATTCTCCGGAACGGCACCCCCTCCCCATTGTAGAACTTTGTAAACCACTCGTACAGGTGGAGCCTCATGTCCTGGATGTAGACGATCAACCCCTCAAGGAGGATGATCATGATGTTGAAGATCGCCAGGGGAAAGACGATGATGTACGCGTAGCTCGAGTAGGAGTAGTACAGCATGTTCACGGTGAGGAGAAGGGCGGCATGAACCAGGAGCAGGATAGCGAGCCGGGCGTAGCTTATCGTGTTGGCGACGAACTCCGCGATCCTGATCAGCAGCTCGATCAAGCCCTGCATGAAGGCCATCGCGACCGAGTCCTCATGGAGCTTCCCCGTGATGGTCGCGACTCCTCTTCCGAAGGCCGTGATCAGGAGAGCGGGTGTGATCACGATGATGGAATACAGCCCGAGCCGGCTCGAGACGACACCCGAGAAGCTGTACCCCGCCTGTATGAAGGCCAACCCGAACCCGATGCCACTAACGTACATCACCAGCGCGGGGACCTTGTCGAGTACCAGCTCCAGCCTCTCGTGTGCCTTCGCTGCCTCGTAGACGGAGAGGGAGAGGCCCAGCGTGATGTGGGCGAGACCTATCACGAGGGCAACGGTGAGGATCGTCGTGATGCCCGTCGAGTTCAGGCTCGCGCCGCTCGAGGTGTGCGTAACGATCTCCAGCAGCGGGGGAATCGGAATCAGCTGTCCTATGCTGAAGCCGAAAATCTCGCCGAAGAGCGTACCGAAGACCGAGGCAGATATCCCGGCTGTTGTGAAGATTGTCCCCCACTGCTTCAGGTTCCGGTCGGACCTGCTTCTCAGCAGGAGGCCGAAGGCGGTGACGACCAGCCCGTGCCCGAGGTCTCCGAACATCATCCCGAAGAAGACCGGGAAGACGAGCGAGATTATGGGAGTCGGGTCAACCTCGTGCCTTCCGGGTAACCCCTGGCTCTCCGTCACCTTTGCAAACGCCCTCGTCGACCTGGAGTGAACGAGCAGAGTGGGAAGAGCGAGTTCCGGGTGGTCTTTCTGATGCCCGTCGTGGTCGGCGTAGACCATCCACCTCGCAAATTTCTCTCGGAATTCCCCCTCCCTCGAAGCGGGGATGTATCCCGAGAGTATCGCGATCCGCTCCAGCTTGCCAGAGTTCCTTACCTCATCCAGCATCTGGTGGGCGACGTTCGCCAGTTCTCGGCACGCGAGCAGCTTCTGCGAGTGAGCAGCCGTCAGCTTCTCGACCTCCTCCTCCGCCTTTCGCTTCTCCGCTGAAAGCCCCTCCGCCCGCTCGACGAGGCTCCTGAAGGCCTCGGGGGGGTTCTGCGGTAGGTCGGAGGGAAGGACGATCGGACTGACTTCGAGAGTCCTGAGTACCTTCTCGATTCTCCCCGCATCCCCGGCCGGCCCAGCCACGAGCACGACGCTCTGAGAGCCTCTGAGGGGTTGCGCGACGAAGACCAGGTCTGAAAGAGAATTGCGGAGTTCATCGAGGGTGTCCTTTTCTGCAATCGCGACGACTCCGGTCATCCTCTTCAACCGCCCGAGCCTGCCCAAGTCGACCGAGAGGTCCGCGACAGACCTAAGGGCCTCCGAGAGGGCTCTCGTGTCCTGCTCGTCCTTTTCAAGCTGGGCCAATCTCCCTACTGCCCCGTTGACAGCGTCGACGACCGGTCTTGCCTCGGTCTCCGCCTTGTCGAGGAGTTCGTTCCATCTGGCAGCTTCATACACCGTCTCGGGCACACTAACTCCCCGGAAGATTACGTCGAGCATCGGCGGCGAAAGAGGAAGGGAGAGACTCTTCACGGCCTGGTCTGTTTGGGCGAAGAGCCTGACGGCCCTCACCGCGAGTTCCTCAGTGACGGGGTCGAAAGCGCCCTGCTCGGTCGATATCCTGTGGAACTCCTCGAACTGGCTCAGGTAGGTGAGCGCCTCTTGGTAGTCACCCCTGGGAAGTATGACCGTTACCCTGCTTAGCCTCGCGACACCCACTCGCTCTTTTCTCCTCTAAACTGAAAGGTGGGCAGCTTGGTGTTCAGCTATTAAGCGTTGAAAGATTTTTGCGTCCTGCTTCATTTCGGGTGAAAGCACCAAGCTTCTTCTTTATCTCTTCAAGGTGCCTTTCTATCCTTCTAAGTGTCCTGAAAAAATAATACAGTAAGAAGAAGATTAGGACGAAGTACACCAGATTCACAAGATAGTTCACCAGATTCACAAGAGTATTGAGGTCTCCGAACTGGAGAGAAACTCTCAACGTGTTCTCTTCCTGACTTTCTCCCGGCCGGGGTGTTTAAGCGTTTGTCCTGAGAGAGCCAAATCTTGCGACGATTAGGTTATTAACGCGAATCCCAGTGCGCCTCAAGCACAGACCTTGAAGGTCGTCGCTGTGGGAGGCAAGGCTTTCGTCACCGGGTTCGTCCTCTCCGGCGTCTTGGGAAGTTATGCTTCCGGTTCAAGCGAGGCCCTCGGCCAGGTTGAGAGATTCCTCAACGACCCCCAGGTGGGGCTCATCATGATAAGCAGCGAGATCGCGAAGCCGATACGATCAGACTTGACATCAATGAGGGCGAAGAGGGCGGTTCCACTCATCTACGAAGTTCCTGGCCCGGGCGGCGAACACGAGAAGGTCGAGTACAGAAGCATGCTCCGACAGATTCTTGGGGTGTAAGGGTGAGCACCGCCTCAAAGAAGAGCCTGGAGAAGGTGGCCGAAGAATTCTCCAAGGAGGTCACGGCCGAGCTGGAAGAGGGACGCGCCCAGGCGCTTGAGAGCCTGGAGGGAGCAGGGAGGGAGACATCAGAGGCCGTGGCGAAGATCATCGAGGCAGGGAACAAGCAGGCCGAATCTCTGACGAGGCAGATAACAGGCTCCGCGGAGCTTCGGTCGAGGAACCTTCAGCTTCGAGCCATTGAGGATGCCGTCGGGGAAGTCTTTGAAACGGCGATGGCTAAGGTTGCGAAGGCCAGCCCCGCCGAGTACGAGAAGGCTATCACGCATCTTCTGACTGAGGGGGTCGAGTTCATCGGGCCGGAGGCGAGGGTGGGCTGCAACGCGAAGGACAAGAAGGTCGTCTCCGCCGTCATGAAAAAACTCAATCACGATTCCTCGAAGCTGACTCTCGACGATGAGGCTGTGAGCACGATCGGGGGGGTCGTCTTGACCTCGCCCGATGGAACGGTGAAGTTCGACAACACCTTTGAAGCGAGACTCGAGAGGCTGAGACCGATGCTTCGTAGGGAGGTCGCAGGGCTCTTCGCCGGAGGCGAAGCCTAGTCGCCCGTGAAGGGCGAAATCGCGTGGATTTGCAGGCAGTGATGGGAATCTGAGGGAGTTAGCCCTCGACTGTCTCCTTCCAAGGGAGGACCGAGGCTTGACATGCGAACGAATCACACAGAAGCCATGAAGATACTCGCCGGGATGGGATGGGCGGGAGTTAGAGAGGCACGCGAGCAGGCTCGACCTGAAATGAGGGCGTCCGTAAACCCTTCGCGCTCTTTTGGGCAGTTTATTCGCTCAGCCCGGCGAATTTGTGACTCGCCCGCGGACCGTTTTCGGCTGGCTCCTCCAGTTTCGCGTTCCTACCAACCACCCCAGGAGTCGGCGAATCTCCTCACGAAATTCATTGCGTTCGAATACAACATCTTTCCCGCCATCTCCTTGTCTGCGCCCTTCCGCTTCAGCGCGTCGGTCAATAGGTTCAGCTTGGTTATGTCTTCGAGCCCGGTGGGGGTCGTCCTGATCCCCATGTAGTCTGTTCCGAGAGCTAGCGCTCCCGCCCCTCCTACCCTCACGATGTGCATCGCGTGCTCGGCCAACCTCGATGCGTCTGCGGGCTCTCCGATGCAGGAGTTGATTAACGTGAGACCGATTACGCCTCTCCTCCTCGACACCTTCTTGATCAATTCATCGGTCGCGTTACGAGGGTGTTTTTGCACCGAGTAGGCGTCCGCGTGGCTGACGAATGGGGGGGTCTCGGAAAACTCGAGAACATCTCGACAGGTCCTCGGGCCAGCGTGCGAGAGGTCCACCATTACACCAAGGCGGTTGGCCATCTTGACGAGTGCCTCACCCTCTCCTGTCAGACCATAGTCCTTTCTCGACAGACACGAAGACGCGTACTTGTTGTCGTAATTCCAGGTCAGACCGATCGACCTGACCCCGAGCCTGTAGAAGATTCTCAGATCTTCAGGTTCGCTGAGCGCTTCGCATCCTTCGAGGTGCAAGAGGATACCGACCTTGGACGCAAGACCATCCAGGTCCTTACCGGTCCTGATCATCCGAAGATGTTTCCCGTACAACTCTTCGAGAGAGTAGTAGGTCTTGACCTGCTCGATCGCGATTTCCCTCGGCGCGGCCGGGACGGATGCCGGAGACCACTCCTTGTACATTCCGCCCAGATCCGCAATGAGTCTTGGGTTCAGACCACTGACCATCGGGAAGATCGAACCGAAGACGAGACGGACTCCCGCCTTCCTGTACTTGGGTATGTCGACGTGTCTGCCTTCCATGTCCTCATCGAAGGGTTGGATGACGGATGTTGCGCCAGCCGTCAAGAAGTAATCGGAGATGTCTTCATGGAGGTCGACAATCATTCTGCTCTCTCCTTCCGAACCTCGCAATTTAAGCTGGAGTCTACGAGTTGATGGCTCGAACGGAATCCGCAAAGATTTCAACCATGCGAATCCAGGAGGCCCTTATCTAGCGCCTTCTGTGGCTCACGAGAGCTTTCAAAAAGAGGAGTGCTCGAGCCTACTTCCAGGCCCAAGCCTTTACGTGGTCCGTCCCGTCCTCGTTCACTTCGACATCGAACGCTCCGATCGTCTTGTTGGCGGGTGCGAGCTTCTGTGAACTTGTCCAGTACTGGGCAGCTCCCCGTATGCTCGCTTTCCAGCCTGCTCCTGTTGGCCAGCCCACGCCCTGCCCCTTGAAGCTCACTGATTCCCCACCCTTCGTGAAGAAGTAGCCGTTGACTTCGAAGGAGAACGAGCCGTCGGGCCTCCACATGCTAACCGCTGTCGCGATCTCTCGGACCTGCTCTCCCCAGAACTTGCCGGTGTACTGGAAAGACTGCTCGACTCTGCCGTCAGGAAGGACACGCGTGTTCAGGCCACTCTGTCCCGTCGCGTCGTAGATGAGATCTCCTATCATCGCAAAGGCTCGCCGCGGAGCCATTATAAATGACTCTCACTGGGTTCAATCCAGCACATCGATCTTTGCGGCGACGTACCCCCACTCTGTGTCCTCGAAGAATCCGCTGTTCTACGGTAGGCGACCATGAAAGCCAAGAATCCGATGCCTAAGGCTCCTTCTTCTAAGCTTCGTGAGCAAAACAAAAAGGTTAATTAAGTATTGACTTAATTAGGTGGCGGTGAGCAAAGACGAATAAGACAAAAATTACAGCAGAACCCGGCAAGCAGGAGCTCTTCATTACGAGGGAGTTTGACGCACCCCGAGAGCTCGTCTTCAAGGCATTCACGGACCCGAAGCTCTACACACAGTGGCTTGGACCGCGAAGATATACGATGAATCTGGAGAAATTCGAACCGAGAAGCGGTGGCATGTGGCGGTATACCCACAAGGATGAAGACGGGAATCAATTCGGGTTTCACGGCGTCTATCACGAAGTTCTCGCACCTGAGAGGATGATCGATACCTTTGAATTTGAGGGGATGCCAGAAAAAGGGCACGTAAGTCTTGAGACGGCTAAATTTATGGAATTGCACGGAGGGAGAACAAGGGTGACTATGCAGTCTGTTTTCCAGTCAATCGCTGACGGAGACGGAATGATCCAGAGTGGCATGGAAGAGGGAATCAGCGATTCCTTCGCTCGTCTCGACGAGCTCTTGGAAAAGAACGAAAAAAGGAGAATAAAGGTAAGAGCGCGATGAAGGTACCTTCATCACATGCCAGGAATGCGGCGAGACAACAGGACAGCGAGACAGCGGCTGTTTTATGCGCTCGCTGAGCCCACAAGGCGCGACATCATAGAGCTGCTTGCGAGTAACGGCCAATTATCTGCCACCGACATATCCAATAATTTTGCCGTAAGCGCTCCGGCGATCTCACAGCACCTCAAGGTATTGCGGGAAGCAAATTTTGTGCGTGTGGAGAAGCGGGCGCAACAGCGCATCTACCGTATCAACCCCGAAGCCATGTCGGAGATTGAAGAGTGGGTTCAAGAGATGACCAGGCAGTGGAACGCTCGCTTTAACGTCTTGGACAAGATATTGGAAGCGGAAAAAAGAAAACTGAAGAAAGGTGAAGAAGAGCGAAAGTAACCGCTCCCTCGAACGGCTAGGGTTCCTTATTCATCCGATTCACTCGCACCCCTATGATTGCCGGAAACCTCCTTCTCGATTTCCTTCTCAAGAGCCCTGGCCTGGCGGATGGATTTGGAAAGCCTGGCTACGAACCGAAAGTCGCTTACTCCGATGTAGAGCCAGATGAGGGCAAGAATCGTGAGGATTACTTCGAAACCGACCAGAATCGGGTCTCTCAAGTTGACGGTCGTGCTCGTCAGACCGAAGAGGTAAGGCGACGCAATCTCGATGAGGTAGGACACCGCAAGGAGGGCGGAGACGAAGATCGTGACTGCTGAGAGCGTCTTGATCTTGGCGCTACCCGCCTCTACGTGCTGGAGAAACTCCTCGTGGATTTCAAGAACAGAGTTCGCCGTTGGTTCTTCGTCGGCCATCTAGAAGTCATCGTCGAACAGCAAATAAAACCCTTGCTTATCTAAGATAAGTGCAGCTCTTCGAAGATCTCTGCCCACCTCATGAAGAGGCTCTTCCCCTTCAGGGTCGCAGTGTAGATTTCATGGCCCTCGCGCACGTCCCCGGCGACGAGCCCCCTCTCTGAGAGCAAGTGAATGAACTCATCGCACTTCTGGTAGTTGAGGTTGGCCGCCTGCGCCAGCCTCGTCGGCCCCCTGGGTTCCCTGATCAGCAGCTCAAGAAGCTCCATCAGGATGAGTACGCTGGGCCTATGCTTCAACGGTCCGACCGGCGGCCCCCTGCTTAGATAAGCGAGCGTCCCGGGACTTATCTTAGATAAGTATCTTAGATGCGCAATTTCCTTTAACCTTCCTTGCCACCAGGTAGCGAATGAGCGCAACAATCGGGGCCGTCTGGCTCGGCCACTGCCGCACGGGTGGCAGGCTCTACCTGAGGAGGGACGAACTGCACCCGGGGATGAACCTCATCGGGAACGGCGTCGGCTCGCTCGCTGCCGTCGTGGCCCGGGCCTGCCACGAAGCAGGGATGAAGACCCTCGTCCTCGACTTCGGTGGACGGCTCTCCGAGAGGCTCCCCAACCTCGAAACCAGGAGCTTCGGCAACTTCCTCTACGACTCCATGAGGATGGAAGAGAAAGCGTCCCTCAACGCGGAGCTCGCGGCCTCCGCCTACACGATGGCGTTGAACCTCTCCTTCGAGCAGGAGGGCTTCCTCAACTCCGCGATTCAGTCGATAGCCCTGGAGCAGGGGGTCGCGAGCCCCGCATCCCTCTCAGACCAGCTGAACCTCACCGGGGAGTTCAGGGGGCATACTGCAGACGAGCTGAAGGGGAAACTGGCTGCACTCAGGTCGCTGAACCTGACCGGGGAGACGGGCGTCGTGAGGAAGATGATGGAGAAGAGCTCCGTGGCAAGTTTCTCGGCCGCCGAGTCTCACCAGGCGGCCGAGGTGGCGGTCATGCTCTTCCTCGCGAAGGTCCTGGCCCTCAGCGCATCCGGGGCGAAACCCCCGGACGTCCTCATCGTCGGCGAGGCGAACCGCATCTTCTCCAACCTGCCCGTGACGCGCCACGGCAACAGGCTCCTGATCACCCTCCTCTCCTCTGAGATGGCCCGGGTCTTCGCGTCTGAGGCCACCTATGGGCTCGACCACCACTTTGTCGAAACCGCACCGACAAGGATCCTGTCGAGCAGCCTCTGGAACGAGGTCAGCGGCGGAAAATCCTCCGTCGGCGGACTCTACTCCCCCCAGCACGCGACGGGGAGGAGATACGCGGAATCCGCCCTGATCTTGACACCGAACATGTTCCTGCTTCAGGACTCGGCCCGAGGCTACGAGGAGGCCTTCGTGCCGAGGAACTTCGAAACCCTGGCGCCCCATGAACCTCCGCAGGAACCGCGGCCGGAGAAGGACGACACGGGCCTCGTCAAGCAGATCCTCGAGATCGCCTCCACCTACGAGAAGGCGACACGCGGTTCCATCGTCTCCTATCTCTCGGTGGAGAACCCCAAGGCGGAGGTGGAGAAGGCGATCGATAGGCTGCAGAGCGACGGCTACCTTACGGTGATTGGGGCGGACGTGAAGAGGGACAGCCCGCTCCACTCGGTCAGGCTGACCCAGAGCGGCTACGACCTGATGAAGAGGCTGAGCTGATATGGAGAAGTTACCCACCCTCTGCAAGCCCCTCGACATGCTGACGGACGGCGGGCTGCCCACGGGCACGATCACCCAGGT
>VBPK01000151.1 GCA_005877225.1 Nitrososphaerota archaeon | reverse complement strand
CCATAACCCCCGGTTGAGTGGTGGAAGGATCGCGACGTGAAATATGACCCGCTCGACGTCCCGTTCGGCGTCAACCAGCTTCCTGCTGGTCACCTTGAGGCGGAGGCGGCTGCCGCAAGAGCCGCTCGGAACTCCCTGCGCGGCATCGATGCGGGGAAGTGTTCGGGCTTGTGAGACCTGAAGAGCTGAAACACTTGAAAAAGGACAATCAGTCGGCATAATCCCGACGAGTCGCTGGCCCTTCTTGCGAATCGGCTTCTAGCTCTGCGCCAGATAGCTCCAGAGGATGACGCCCACGAGCATCACGACCGACCCGGCGAACCCCGTGATCATCGCCCCGGCCAGTTCCTCGCTGAAGCCGAGTGTCATCACGAAGTCGAGTATCGGTTTCCTCACTATCCAGGCGAAGAAGCCGAGAGCGTACCCCATGAGCCAGAATCCGGTGAGCACTGCCTTTCTTCCCATGTTGATCTTACTCTGAGAGTCCTTCGGGTGGTAAATGCAACCGAGAGAGTTATCGTTTACACATCAGTTGAATTCTTTAGACGACCAGGCCGATTTGGAACAGAACATAGGCGGTGAGGGTGCTACTCAAGACTCCGAGGGAGAAGAAGGCGATCTCTACCTTCGCCAGGCGGCGGCTATCCTCAGCAGCCTCTTCATTGATGCAGACTTTGAGCAGGGCTCCGAAGATTGCAGCCGGATCTTGACTCATTCAGTTCTGCCGATTCTTCGTTGTTACCCTTCCGTTAATTAGGGTTATGGATTGCTCATCTACGCGTGTATTCGAAACGTTTGAAATGGGCGGGCGAGAAGGGGAGAAGACGACAGTATGATTACCCCCGTTGAAAAGAAGGTCGGCGTCGGCGAGTACACCCTGAGGTACGCGGAAGCCGGGAAGGGGGAGAGTCTCGTCATGCTGCACGGGAGCGACCACAGGGAGAACTGGAGGGTCTGGGAGCCTCTGCTTCAGCTCTCTGAGGGAAACCATCTGATCATGCCAGACCTCCTCGGGTACGGAGGGTCTTCGAAACCGACTGAAACCCCCGACCATCGAAAGCAGGCTCTAGTCCTTCACGAGTTGATGGAAAGGCTCGCCCTCGAGAAGGTTTCAATCGTTGGCTCGAGCTGGGGCGGGCAAATCGCCCTCGAGTACGCGCTGGAGTGGCCCGCGACGGTGAACTCACTCGTCCTAATCGCGAGCACCTACGATAAGGACCAGCTCCCAAGGCTGAGGAAGATGGGCAGGCCCACCCTGATAATCTGGGCTGAGGATGACCTCGTTACACAACTGAAGGCGGGTTACTCGCTCCGCGACGCGATAGCGACCTCGCGACTCGAAACACTGCCGCCGGTCGCGAAGGACCCAAGGTTCGGTTTCACCATCTCTCACAAGCTGGAGAGGTTCAGGAGCGAGGAGATTCTTGGCCTGATCATGAGGTTCATTCGCGACCCCGAGGGGGTGATTATGGAACCACCCGAGATGGAGAATGAGCTCAGAGGGATGGCACTGAAGAAGAAGGACGACGAGCGGGAGGGAGGGATAACCTCTACCTAGACGCCATCGCGACGCGCTCTTGCTCGTTCTTCTTCTTGACCGAGTAGCTGTTCGAGTCGCCCGATGCGGCTAGCCTTATCTCGTCGGCGAGAATCTCCTCGATGCTCTTCGGGGATGTGAAGGCGATCTCCCGAACGCCCTCCGAGATGAAACGAAGGGCCAGGTCGACCCTCCTGATCGGAGAGATGTCTACAGAGAGGTGGTAGACGACGCCTCCGTAGCTCATCCGTGTGGTATCCTCGTTCGGGGCGGACTTCTCTATCGCGTACACAAGCTGTTGCACCGGGTTCTGACCCGTCCTGAGCTGGACGATCTCGAATGCGGTTCTGACGATGTTCATCGCGTGGGCCTTCTTCCCTCCCATCCTTCCGGTGTTCTTCGCGTAGCGCTTGCCGAAGTGCATCATCTGGTTGATGAGCCTCTCGACGATGTTGACCCTCGCCTTCGCGAATTTCTTGTGCTCGTGGCGGCCCCCCGACGTCGGCACAAGAACAGGTCTCAGGCTTATCACGCCCTGGAGGCCGGGGTCCTGCACCTTGACGCCGGAGAGGTCCCACCTCCCCCAGAGCAAGAGATTGGGGTACTCGAGCGTTGTCCTGCTCAAGGTTACCGCCTAGGCTTCTCCTTCCTTCCGTAGACGAGCTCGTTGAGCGAGACCCCGTTGACCTTGAAAACCTTCCACCTCACCCCGGGGATGTCGCCCATCGCGCGCCCCATTGAGCCGCCTATCCCCTCCAGCACGACCTCATCGTGCTCATCGACGAAGTTGAGCGCACCGTCCCCCGGGAGGAAGGCTGTCACCTGCTTTCCGTTCTTGACTATCTGGACCCTGCAACATTTTCGGATCGCTGAGTTCGGCTGCTTCGACTCGACCCCCACCTTCTCAAGGACTATCCCGCGCGCCTGCGGAGAACCCTCGAGTGGGTCGGCCTTGAAGTCGAGGCCCAGCATCCTTCTCTTGTAGTACTTGTCTCCCCAGCGAAGGCGTTGACGCTTGAGCTTTATCTGCCGCGCCGCGAATTCGCCTCTAGGGGAGCCTGACATCTTTACGGGCGACTCTTCGGTCTCTATAAAAATTTTCAGAGGGGGGTCGTGATCTGGACGTTTGTGATTTCAAAGTAGCGCCTCGCGAGAAGCCTAACCTTTTCAGCGTTCCTCCCTCCCCTCCCCAGCACGGCACCCTTGTGCTTCTGCTCGACGACGACGACCACGCCCTTCGTCCCGTCCAGCCTCTCCTCCACCTTTACCTCCTGGACATAGCGAGGGTCGAGAGAGTTCTTTATCATCTCCGCGAGGTCATCGGACCACTCGACCACCTCGACGGGCTTCCTGACTGCCCTTTCGATGTTCTTGACCGATGCACCCTTCTTGCCTATCGCGAGGCCCATCTGCCCCCTGCCCACGACGAAGATGAGCCGGCCCTGCTTCTCGTCGATTATGCAGTCCTTCGCCGTCGCCCCGCTCATGTTCTGGAATAGCGACATCAGGCCGAGCTGTTCTGAAGTCAGCCTGATCTCTGTCGTTCCGCCTTCACCTCTGGAGCTGCTTCAGCTCGTTCTCACCGAGCGACCTCAGGGCGATGACAGAGACCCTGAAGGGTCTCCCCAACATCCTCGCAAGCTCAGAGGAGGTCGCCTTGAGGTCGACGACCGGTACCTCCTGCCTCTGTGCCTCGCTTCTGACCCTAGCTCCAAGGCGCGGGGGGAGCGACTTGGTACATAGTATCACCCGCGAGCCTTTCATCCCGGATACCACCTCCTTGGCGCCAAGGAGGTATTTCCCACCCTTCATCGAGTCCTTGAGTATCTTCGCCAGCTGAGATGCTTCGGGCATCCGATCAGCTCATGTAGAGGTCGATCATGCCGGTCCCGACGGGAATCGGCAGCCCCACTATCACGTTTTCGGTCACACCCTTCAGCTCCTCCGCTTCGCCCTTGACAGCCGCTTCGGCGAGCGTGGGGACCGTAATCTCGAAGGCGGCCCTCGCGAGGACGCTGCTCTTGGCTCCGGCGATGCCGTGCCTCCCGATCTGCTGGATGTAGCCCTTGGCGGTCATCAGGTCGGCCACCAAGAAGATGTGCCGTATGTCGACCTCCAACCCCTGCTCGTCGAGGGTGCTCATCACCTCCCGGATGAGCGTCTGCCTCGCAGCCTCGATGCCGAGGACCTGAGCGACTTCGTGAACGTTGTTCGTTATGACCCTCTTCGGGTCGACTCCATTCACGGCCACGACCTTCCCCAGGTTGGATCCCGTCGTCTGGATGAACCACTCGTCGCCTTCCTTGACCACGGTGACGCGTGTGATCCCCGGGATTCCCTTCAGCTTCATGTTGAGGACCTTGTTCCTCAGCGTGAAGAGTGTGGAAAGGTCCGCGTTCTCCATGTTTACCCTGATTACCTTTCCTCCCTTGTCTATCTGGACATTCCTCTTCCCTGTCTCTATCACCTTTGCGACCTCCTCGGCCTTTGCGTCTCGGTCCAGCATCGTGTCCTGGCTCAGGTGCAGCTTGATCCCCTCGGTGGGGTCGACCTCGCTGTACTCGACGACGTTCCCCACCTTCGTGAAGAGAATCTCCTTCGCGACCTTCAGCGCCTTCTCGTTGGCGGTCCTGTGCTCTTCGTCGAGGTAGATGTCCATCGAAGGCTTTGCCGGGATCTTGCGCGCGTCGACGATTTCCATCAGCCTAGGGAGGCCGAGCGTGACGTCTCTCTCCCTGACACCGGCGACGTGGAAGGTTCTCAGGGTCATCTGGGTGCCGGGCTCGCCTATCGACTGAGCCGCCACTATTCCAGAGGCCTCGCCGGGCTCGACTCTCGAGTAGTCCAGGGCCTCTTCAACCTTCTCCAGGACATTCTTCGCGCCCTGCTCCGTGAGCTTGCTCTCGGCGAGCTTCTGCTTGAGCTCGTTCAGAAGCCGGTCGTTGAGTTTGGGGGCGTACTTCTTGAGGAGCTTCTCGGTCTCCGCCTCTCCCAGCTTGACCTTGGAGGCGTTCTCGAGCGCCTCGGTCTCCAACAATCTGTCGAGGTTTATGGGACGCCCGTGGTCGCTTTTCGCCGGGTCGACCCCGTCTTCCCCGTAAAGGAACTGAATTATGTGGCCGTGGGGGTCGCGGACGGTGAGGTCGTACTCAACCTTCAGGTGTTCCAGCGCATTCACGAGGCGGCGCTGCATGTAGCCGCTCTGCTGTGTCCTCACCGCGGTGTCGACCAGCCCCTCCCTCCCGCCCATCGCGTGGAAGAAGAACTCGGTGGGGTTGAGCCCATCCCTGTAGTTGCTCTTGACGAAGCCCTTCGACTCGGGAGAGGGGTCGTTCCAGGGGAAGTGACTGAGGGACCTCCCCCTCAGCCCCTTTTCGATCCTCTTCCCGCGGACCGACTGCTGTCCCAGGGCGGCCGTCATCTGCCCCACGTTCAGGCTGGAGCCCCTCGCTCCGGTCCTCGCCATGATCGCGCCTGAGTTCTCGATTGGGAGCGCCTTGTCGGCGATCCGCCCAGCCCTCTCTCTCGCGCGGGCGAGTTCGTTCACCGTATGGAACTCGAGGGTGTCCTCCGGAGAGAGACCTCTGGTGCCCTCGAGCGTTCCCGCCTTGTACTTCTTGTTCAGCTCCAGTACGTTATGGTACGCCTCGTCGAGCGTCTCTCGAATTTTCTCCTTCGCCTCGGTGGGGAGTTCAAGCTCGTTGAAGCCGTAGCTGAAACCACGCCTGGTGAGGAAGGTCTTCAAGACCCTCAGTATCGAGTTGAGAAACTGCCTCGCCTGCTCGTTCCCGTAGTCCTTCGCAATTCGGTGGAGGAGGCTGTCGGGCTCCTCGGCACCAATCACAGCCTTGTCGACGACCCCGGAGATGAGCTCACCATTCTTGATGACGACGTCGTTCGTCTCTCCCGACTTCATCGACTTCGCCCACTTCGATGTGAGGACGTAGTTGAGGTCCTTCGGGAGGAAGAGGGAGAAGAGCTGCTTCCCCGTGTAGGTGGGGTGGGCGCCCCTGTTGGCAGGTTCGGGGAGGTCATCCTCGTAGCCGCCGATCAGCGCAAGGTTGGAGAACTCGGCGGGAGTTAGCGTCGTCTCGTCTCTAGTGAGCAGGAAGGCGGCGGTGATGAAGTCCCTGATCCCGCCTATTATCGGACCCCCGTACCGAGGCGAGAGAATCTGGTCTTGGACCCTCATCAGCATCAAGGCCTCCGAGCGCGACTCCTCGCTCTGTGGAACGTGGAGGTTCATCTCGTCGCCGTCGAAGTCGGCGTTATAGGGAGGGCAGACGGAGGGGTGGAGCCTGAAGGTCCGGAAAGGGAGGACCCTCACGAAGTGCGCCATCACCGACATCCTGTGAAGAGATGGCTGCCTGTTGAAGAGGACCACATCGCCGTCCATAAGGTGTCTTTCGACGATGTATCCCGAGACGAGAGAGTCGGCGAGCGCCTTTCTGTCGCTGGCGAAGTCGAGTCTAATCTTCACTCCGTCCGGCCTGATGACATAATTGGCCCCGGGATGCTCGAAGGGGCCTCTCATCACGAGGTCCTTCAGCGCATCGATGTTCCAGGGGGATACCTTCTCGGGAATCGTGAGTTTCTTTGCGATCTCGAACGGCACTCCGACCTCCCCGATATCCAGCGAGGGGTCGGGACTGATGACAGTCCTGCTCGAGAAGTCAACCCGCTTCCCTGAGAGTGAGCCCCTGAACCTCCCCTCCTTCCCCTTCAGTCTCTGGCTGAGGGTCTTGAGGGGCCTCCCGGAGCGGTGGTGGGCCTGGGGTATCCCGGAGACCTCGTTGTCGAAGTATGTCGTGACGTGGTAGTGGAGGAGGTCGACGAGGTCCTGGACGATCAGGTGAGGAGTGCCCGACTCCTTGCTCTCCCTCACCCTCTGGTTCACTCTGAGTATGTCGACGATCTTGTGGGTGAGGTCGTCCTCCGACCGGATTCCCGACTCGAGGGTAATCGAGGGCCTGACCGCGAGAGGGGGAACGGGGAGAACCTGGAGGACGAACCACTCCGGTCTCGCCGCGGCGGGGTTGAAGCCGAGGAGCCCGAGGTCGTCGTTCGTTATCCTCTCCAGCCTCTCTCTTATCGCCACGGGAAGGAGCCTCGTGGCGCCTCCCTCCTCGGTTATCTCGTGGAAGATCGTAGGCTTGGTGAACTCGATCTGGTATTGCTGCTTCCCGCAGTGAGGGCAGAGCTTGATCTTCTTCGCCCTCGTCATTATCTCCTTCGCGAGGGTCTCGGCGAGGTTGGGGGTGAAGTCGGTCTTGGTGGAGAGCCTCTGCCTGTAAGCGTCGAGCTCGGGCTGGGTGAGAAGTATTCTCCCGCACGTCCTGCACGTCGTCTGCAGCAGCCTGTTGATCTCATCGACGAAGGCGATGTGAAGGACGGGCTCGGCCAGCTCGACGTGCCCGAAGTGGCCGGGGCACCTCCCCGCTGTGTTCCCGCAGGTCCCGCACTTCTGGCCCGGCTCGAGCGTCCCCAGCCTGTTGTCCATGAGGCCGCCCTGGACCGGCATCCCGTCCTCGTCGTAAGTCTCCGGCTGAGTTATCTCTGCGACCGAGTATTTCCTTATCTCGTTCGGTGAGAAGAGAGCGAAGTTGATCCCCCCTATCGTCTTGAGAGCCTGCTCCATCGCCATCTCTTCACACCTTGTCCTTCAGCTTAAGTCTCGGCGCGATGTTGAGGCTGACCATCTCCTGAAGGAGTAGCTTGAAGGCGTAGGCCACGACGACAGTCGAAATCTTCGCCTGGTCTCCGTCTATCTTACATGTGTACTTGCGCTGCTTCGCGTCGTAGTAGGCGATTAGACCGCACTTCTCACAGACGTATATCTCGGTCTTGTCCGCCTCGTCGAGAAGCCTGTCCTTGAGGACCATTGAAGCGCCGTAGGCGATGAGGCAGTCCCTCTCCATCTCCCCGAACCTGAGACCCCCTCCCCTCGCCCTCCCCTCCGTCGGCTGCTTGGTGAGCATCTGGACCTGCCCCCTCGCCCTCGCGTGAATCTTATCGGCAACCATGTGGTGGAGCTTCTGGTAGTAGACGACCCCGACGAAGACGTCGGCCTCGAACTTCTTCCCTGTCTTACCGTCGTACATGATCTCTCGCCCAGTCGGTTCGAATCCCCTTTCGTTGAGCGTCTTCTCGAGCTGGTCGATGTTCTCACCCGCGAATGCCGAGCCGTCGACGGCCCTCCCCCTCAGGGCGCCGGCCTTCCCTGCGATCGACTCGATGAACTGCCCCACGGTCATCCTCGAGGGGAAGGCGTGCGGGTTGATAATGACGTCCGGGACGATGCCCTCCTCGGTGTAGGGCATATCCTCCTGAGGGACGACGAGGCCGATTACGCCCTTCTGCCCGTGCCTCGAGGCAAACTTGTCCCCAATCTCGGGGATTCGCATGTCCCTAACTCTCACCTTGAACATCCTCCCACCTTCGACGTTCTCGGTCATGAAGACGGAGTCGACGACGCCGGCCTCGGAGGGCCTGACCGCGACCGAGGTGTCTCGCCTATAGGGCCCCTTGATCTCGAACTCCTTGTACTCTTCCATGAACCTCGGGGGGCTTGTCCTCCCTATCACGACGTCCCCTCCCTGGACCTGGGACTCGTGGGAGACGACGCCGTCGCCCTCGAGCAGCCTGTAGAACTTCTCCCCTCTGTACCCCCTGATGTTCGAGTCAGGGGACGGAACCTCGAAGGTGTCCCTCATCCCTCCCAGGTACTGTTTGGCCTCCCCCTCGTACAGCCTGTAGAAGAACGACCTCGCGAGACCGCGCTCGATCGAGGACTTGTTCATGATTATCGCGTCCTCGATGTTGTACCCCTCGAATGAGAGGACGGCGACGACGCAGTTCTGCCCCAGGGGCCTCTCGTCTATCTTGAGGAGGTCGAGCGTCTTGGTCCTGACGACCGGGGCCTGAGGACTGACAAGCAGGTGCTGTCTAACGTGCGGGGAGATGGGGTAGGTCGGGGAGGAGAAGCCGAGCGACTGCTTCGCCATCGCCGACTCGTAGGTGTTCCTAGGAGACTGGTTGTGCTCCGGGTACGGGATTATCGAGGCTGCGATTCCGAACATCGCCGCGGGGAAGAGCTCGAGATGAGTATGTTTCGTGCTGACGTCGTCTGAGTTCATCGCCACTAAGCAGTTCTCCTCCTCGTTCGCATCGATCAGCTCGACGACGCCGAGCTCGACCAGGTCTCTCCAGGACTGTTGCCCCAGGGAGACCTTCTCGATGATCTCGGGCGTTAGCAGGGGCTTCCCGTTCTCGACGACGATGAGAGGTCTCAGCACCCTACCCGAGCTGAGGCTGATGTAGAGCCTCGGGTAGCCCAGTTCATTTAGGGGGGAGAGGTAGAGGATGCTGGCGGAGGGATTTATCTGTCCCTCCCTCCTCAGCTTCCTGAAGGCCTTCGCGAGCCTCTCCCCGTCGTCGACGTAACCAAGAAAACGGCCGTCCATGAAGAGTCTACAGCCGTCCGTCGCAAGCTTTTCGTCGGTGTCCTTCACCTGCTTCGCCCCCAGCTCCCAGAGCCGCTCCTCCACCTCTGCCGAAGAGACACCCACTGAGATGATCGCGGAGAGTGCGAGGTTCTTCACCAGTCCGCAGTTAACGCCCTCGGGTGTCTCGGAGGGGCATATCCTCCCAAAATGAGTCGCGTGAAGGTCTCTCGCCTCGAAGTTGGGCTGACTCCTGCTGAGCGGAGACTGGACCCTTCTCAGGTGGCTCAGGGTGCTCAGGTAGTTCGTCCTGTCGAGAAGCTGGGTCACCCCAACCTTCCCGCGCCCCCAGTTTCCCGTAGCGATTGCGTTGTTCAGCTTGTCTGTAATGATTCCTGTCCTGATCGCAGCGCCGACAACGTTACCTCCCCTCTTTTGCCCCGTCCGTTCGAGCTGATACTTCATGTCCCTGACGAGGTTTCGGAAGGCTGTCCTGAAGAGGTCTGCGAGCATCTGCCCCGCGAACTTTATCACTTTGTTTCCGTAGTGGTCTTTGTCGTCAGGCTCGATCCAGCCCAGTCTGAGCTCCAGCAGCTTGCAGACCGCCTCCCCGAGGAACATCGCCTTGTCGAACCTCTTGTCATCCGTCTTGCCGAGGTGGGGGAGGAGACCCCAGTCGAGCATCGATTGGGCCCTCTTTATCCTGAACTCTTCGAGCATCCCGTGGGCCACCCTGTTGCCGATGTAGACGAGAGCGTCCTTCTCTGTCGGAGCCTCGCTCGCCTTGTCGAAGGAGACCTCGAGGAGGTCTTGGATCTCGGCCTTCTGGGAGACGGCGTTCGCTATTTCCTTGTCCGACTTGGTGCCTAGGGCCCGCATGACGATAACGAAAGGAAGGTCGACAGGTGAACTCGGGACCTTGACGTTGAGTGCGGCGTCCTGCTTCAGGGTGACTTCGAGCTTGGACCTGTAGCCGACGACAGAGGAGTAGACCCTCGATTTGTAGGTCGTGACGGCGGCGACCTTCTCCGCGTCGACGAGAATCTTGTTCGGAGAGAGGTCCTCGAGACCCACGATCACCCGTTCGGAGCCGTTGATGATGAAATATCCGCCGGGGTCATTCGGGTCCTCCCCGGAATCGATGAGCTGCTCCTTCGTCTTCGTCGAGAGCTGGCAGAGGTCCGACTTCACCATCACGGGGAGGTCACCGATGTGCTGGCGGGTCGTATCTCTCGGGAGACCCTCCTCCTCTATCGTCATCTCCAGAAGTATGGGAGAAGAGTAGGTGAGGTTCCTGAGCCTCGCCTCCATCGGGAGGACGTTGCTCACCGAGCCGTCGATCTCTACCACTCGCGGCATCCCTATCGAGAGCTTCCCGAGCTTCACCTTGTACGGGGTGCTGACCGTCTCAACCTCGATCTCGCCGATCTCGTCGATGATGTTCTGCATCCCCTTCGCGACGAACTCGTTGTAGCTGTTGAGATGCTGCCTGGCGACGCCCTCGCGCTGGAGGAGGTCACTGAGGACTACCCAGGAGTCGTACTTGCGGACCTGGACAATCTGTTTGCTCATTCTATCCCTCCACCACGTACCTGTAGTACACGCTCTGCCCGGCGGTCTCGCTGCTTCGGGTTATCCTGACGAAGTCGCCAGGCTTCGCCCCAATCTCCTTCGAGACGGGGTCGGTCACCTGGAGGTATGGGAACTGACTGGGGTTCGCGTTGAACTCCTTCAGGATCTCGCCGGCCTCCGCATGTGGGAGAAGCTCGTGTTTCGGAATCAGAAAATGGGTGGTTACCTTGAAGGAGGGGACCTCCTCCTCCTTCACCCTCTTTCGTGGCGCCTTAGGAGTCTTTGGAGCCCCCTTCGACTTCGTGCTCTTTGCTGGCACTTAGGCGCAGCCACCCCGATTGAACACTAACACTAACCGTAGACAAAATGCCCTATGCAATACAGAGCCTTCATCTAAGCCTCCTGCCCACATATATATGGATTGTGCCGACGTTCCGACACGGCTGTGTGAGCGTGCCGGAGGCCTCGCAAACCGTCAAGAGGTCGGCTCATCGAGCGGAGCCTCAACGGTGGGCGGCCATATGAATCTCTAATCCACAAAGCAGTTAATTCTTTTCGACCCTTCACTCACCATGCCGGCAGAGGCCGCGATTCATAAAGGACTACTCGCAATCGTGCAACGGTATGAAATAATGGGAGCGGAGCTGGGAGAACTCATCGACCTGGCCGAGGTCGAGTCGAAGCAGCGGCGCGAACTCATCCAAGCGATTAGTGTCATCCACGACTGGCTGGGGCAGCAGATCCGTCTGGAGGTAAGGCGATGGGGAGGACTCTTGAAGGATGTCAGCGCAGCCTATCTCGGCCAAGAGGGGACCCTTGTGACGCTTGACTGGCGTGGGAACGCGACAACCCACGCCCTCGAGCAGCTGGACGCGCGAATCTTCTCGGCAGTCGTCCAAGATGCCGCGTCCAGGTTGCTAATTTCGGTCTCGGCGAAGGTCACGGAGACAAACAAGTGGCGGAAGCCCGAGATCAAGGCACGGATAAAATCGGACGAAGGCGGCTTCTTGGGCATAGGTAGGCACCTATACTCTCTTTCGCTGGTCAACTCTGGAGGCAGCTCGAGGGACCTCCTAGTGTCCCTTCGGACGACGCAGAGGGCGCACGAGTACGGTCCGCTCAAGCTTAAGCGGGACGGGGAGGTTGCCCTCGACCTCCGACGAGTCGCAGAGCTCGAGAGCACAGATAAGAGGTGCAGCCGACATTGAACACGGGCTCCAGATAGTCTCAGGGTCCTTTCTCGGAGCTTTACCAGAAGGGTCTGCCCTCCGCATCGATCACGGCCTTCCTCGACGCGAACCCGTGAATCGACGGAATCCCGGCGAAGAAACGAAAAAGATGCTTAACGAATCTGTCGGTGCGTCTCGTCGGCGCCGCTACACTTCGAGCGACTCTTCGGCGTAGATAGGAGTCCCTTCCTCCTTCCTCGTCACTAGCTTGGTAAACTCTTGAAGGAGGAGCTTCGTCGTCGTTCCGGCCCTTCCCGCCCCTACGAGCCTGCCGTTCACGCTCCCCACGGCGAGAATCTCAGATTTGGTGCCAACCATGAAGACCTCGTTTGCAGAGACAAGCTCGAAGGGGGTGATCTCTCGTTCGACGACCATGATCCCCAACTCTCTGCATAGCCTAATTATTCTGGCGCGTGTTATCCCGTGCAGGATCGCGGAGGAGGTTCGGGGCGTGTAGTCGACCCCATCGATGACTGTGAACACGTTTGTTACCGTCCCTTCCGAGACAAAGCCACGAGAGTCGAGCATTATTGCGTCGTCTGCTCCCACGTTCGCTGCTTCGAGCCTCGCCAATATGCTGTTCAGATAGTTGAGTGACTTCACCTCGTGCGTCGTCGCGTCGACGCTATCGCGCCTGACGGAGGAGATGATCACTCGCACGACCTTCGGTTCCTTGGGGCCGAGCGCACTCGATACAGGCTCAGCGATCACGAAGATGGTGGGCTCCCGGCATGACTCCGGATTGACTCCCAGGTCTCCGATTCCTCTTGTGACGACAACCCTGATGTAGGCGTCCTTGAGCTTGTTCCTCCTAAGTGTCTCGAGGATGACCCTCGTAATCTTGTCCTTGTCGAGCGGAATCTTCAGCTGAATGTAATTCGCGGAGGCGAAGAGACGGTCGACGTGAGGGTCAAGCTGGAAGACGGACCCGCTGTAGGCCCTGATTCCCTCAAAGACACCGTCACCGTAGAGAACACCATGGTCAAAGACGGATACGGTCGCCTTTGACTTGGGTACATACTCTCCGTTCAAGTAGACCTGAAGCTCTGTCTCCATCTTTTTTCCTTCTCGATTCCGGCCGAAAAACGCGCAGGTTAAAACGGTTACGCCTTCGCGTCTTGCCAATGAGCATGCCGGAGAGATTCCGCGAAGCACTCCGGCGAGGCGAAAAGGAAGCGCGGAAGACGAGGGTTCGGTATGGGGGCACTCAGTTCATTCGATGGGAGCGACGACGACCCCCTTTGAGGTTGCTGCCGTATCTCGCTTTCCCCGCAAAAGGGAGGGGACTATCGCGGTGGTGTTGAGGATGGCAAACCACTGGTAGGCTCTCGAGAGGGCGGTTGTGAAGAGGACCTTGTCTGGCTCGCCTATCGCCGGCGAGTTGAAAGAGGTGATAACAGCCGTGATTACAGAGTAAGGCACGCTGAGGGTCATGACGAGGATCGCCAGGTTGAAGCTGAGCGTGAACCCGACGAAGAAGAAGGTCGCCCTAAAGCCTGAGGCGATTCCCCTCCGCTGTGGCGGCACCGACCCCATGATCGAGCTTATGTTGGGAGAGCTGAAGAGCCCGATTCCAGCCCCGAAGATGATCAAGTCGACCGCTATCTGGAGGTAGGGAGTGAAGGCGTTCGTCATG
>VBPK01000194.1 GCA_005877225.1 Nitrososphaerota archaeon | reverse complement strand
GCATTAGTTCCTCGAGTCGGCACGGAAATCATCTCGCCTTTGACACCTTCAGAGAAGTTGGAGAACAGCCGCCCAATCTTCTCGTTCCTTATCAGTCCGTCCTGTTCCACTATCACTGGTTCGTCCCCGGGTACTGATGCCCACACTCCCAACCAGACCGCGTCGGGTGTCGTAAGCTCGCGTAAATGCGCCGAGCCGGCTGAGTTGTGCAAGACAAGACCTGACCTACCCCCGATGAATCTTTCTGCGCCTGGAACAGAGATATCGTAGACGTACTCGTCTACTTCTTCAGTCTCCTTGATTTCGGAGATGGGGTCGAAGGCGAGGTCGCTCCTTACCAAGGCGAGCACATCAATTGCTAGGCTCCGGATTTGAGAAGGCGGCCTGCGTTTGGCGCAGGAGAGAAGATGCCCAAGTGTTTGAATCGCAAATTCTCTGTTTATTCCCCCTTCGAAGCCCCGCGCACGTATCTCGCACAGGTGGCGGTAGGTGTGCCGACTCCTAAGGTCGTGCTGATTGTGTCTCCCTATTTCTTGCCGCAGCTCGAGTAGTCTGCTTCCGACCACTGGGAAGGCTTTCGGCATACGATACGGGCTACTCTTCACTGAAGAGAGATGTTCTGCGATAAAAGTCGCATCCTGTTCATGGAGGATGACGGACTGGAGTTTCTCCACGTCGATCCTTCCTGTGACGTAAAGGACACAGCCGTTGCCGCTGATTGAAGGGAGAACTCCGATCAGCATGAGGAGATAGGCAAGCTGGCTTATCAGAGGTGGATTCTTCAATTTCCAGGCGAGTGAGCCACTGTTATCTATGTAGCCGTCACCGAAGCAACCCCTGAGATATGCCATTACGAACTCCTTGTCGGCCGAAAGTATTATCTTCGGCACGAATTTCTCGGCGAACCCGCTCCCACACAGCTTCAGGAAGAGGAGAGCGATTGGGATTGATGAAAGTGTCAGGGTTACCGAATGCTTCACCCTGTCAACATCTTCGTAGATATGGCAGTTCGGAAACGTGGATAGGAGGCAGTCTTGCGCGTCTTGTACTACGTCAACCTCGTCGAGTCCGAAGCACAGGTTCAAAGAGTGCGGTTTGCCATTCACTTTCCCGACCCATCCTTCAGCAGTGTAGTAACCCAACAACCTCGCGAACTTCTTGGAAAGCCAAATTATTGCTGGAGAGGGATTTCTTCGTGTGCCATCTCTCGACTTCGCGACGATGTATGAACCTTTTTGCGACTGCCCCAAATGAGGCGCCTTGCGCGAAAAAGTCTGGGGATGTAGCTTTCTCCGTCTGTGCCGTTTGGAAGGGGCGTCGCTCCTTACGAGATAGAGCTGCAACTCCTTGACTTCGGGCATTTCTAGGAGTTCTCTGGCGACGTCCAACATTACTGTGGGCGTCCTCTTGATTGATGCCCTCCTCGAGACGGCGAGAAGGTCCCCTTTCCTGATTTCTGCCGTGGGATTTGAGACGATTCTTCCATTCCGAAGGACGAAGACGCTGTGGTTCGGAGTGACCGTAACTGACCTGCCGCTGTCAGTCTTGAGGTCATAGAGCTTGCCAATGTGTCTGTGACGAACAACCGACGAAATCGGCGCAAAGGTAACCTCATTGTTCTCGTTGACCGTCAGGGCCTCGTAGGGGACCGCAAACGTGACATCGTTTCGTGATTCGTCCTTCAAGCTGCCGTAAGGCCCCAAGCACTCATCCACGAAGGCCCCTATGGGTCTCACATCAATGAGACCGTGAATGTCGCGAACAACCACAGGTTCGTCCCGTCGAACGGACCCCGATTTTATTACCATAGCAATATGCGCTCCCCAAGGATCGGAGTCAGTTAGAATCCCCACAGGTAATTTCAATTCCTGATTTAAGCGCCTCAGTAGATACCTCGTCGATCTCGGCGGCTGACCTGCCGTGTTGATGAGCAGCGCCTTGAATCTCTCGTGGACTTTCTCTTCGATGAATCTAGTGAAGAGACCTCCCTTCTCGATCGCGAGGACCATCTTCGCCTTTGTGTTCACGAACTCCGCCGTCGTGAGCGCGGGCCCTATCATCACCCCGTCGGGGTGGGCCGAGAGGTCGAGCGTCTTCCCTTCGTAGCCCGGGACCGTGTACCCTATCGTCATGTTCCCGAAGATCGCGCTGCGCTCCTCGGGGTAGATGTTGAAGCCCTCCCTTGCCATCGTCATGAGGACCTCGAGGTCCGTGATCAGCTCGTCTGACTCGGCCTGATCTTCGAATTCCACGTTGAAGGCCTGAGCAGAGTAGTAGACGTCCCTCAGGGTCGAGGTTCTCTTCTCGTCGACGAGCTTCTTCGAGAAGTCGGCGAGCCAGAGGAGCTGGGTGAACGGACGGATGTGTTTGATGTTGCTGGAGGACCTCTTGACCATGGCGTCCCCCAGAATGAACTGCTGGAGCTTCTTGTCATACACGATATTCCTTACGGACCTGCTCGAGAACGAAAAGCTCGGGAATGTCCCCTCATCGACGTCGGAGTACACCTTCTTCCCCATCTCCGTGAGGAGCTTCTGGGCGCTGCGCGTCCTTGCCTCCGCGGTGCTCTTCTTGCTCTCCGCGGTGCTCTTCTTGCTCTCCGCGGTGCTCTTACTCTCCGCTGTACTCTTCGATTTTCTTTTGCTCAATCTCCTTCTTCTCCTCCGCCTGTCGCTCGGGTTCAGCCCCCATCGTCTCCGCCTCGGTCACCTCTCCCTCCACCTCCCCCTCCACCTCCTTTGTCTTTCCCATATTCCCGTAGATGTTCATCTTGCGCTGGACCGCCTCCATGCTCCCCTTCCGCGAGAGGTAGATGCTGAGGCGCCTCAGGGCCTCCCTCGTTGCATTTCGCAGCTCCTTCTCTATCTCGGGGCGGTCGGCGATGTACTCCTTCCCGACAGTCTTGTACGGGATCTTCGTCGACGCGATGTGAGTTATCACCCCGAGGGGGGCGTCTTGGGGAACGTGGTATCTCCTCCAGTCTATCTCCTCGTTCATCACCTTGAAGCTCACGTCACTCGACTCGTCGTATAAGAGAGGGATGCGATTCGCGAATCGGAAGAGCTTCAGACCGGGCTGCAGGACCTTGCCGCCGTAGGCCATCCCAACCTCCACGAGGAATGGGAAACCCGAGTAGGAGGAGGGCGGACGCGCGACGACCGCGGAAAACTCCGGCTGGAGTTCCTTCGTGATGCCTGCCTGGAGAATCTCCTCCCCGACGGGTGAGAGGACGCTCGCGTCGGGCTGCAGAAACTCCTGGAAGTTCTGAAGCGCGCCGACCATCGCCACGATCTGCTGGTTCGTGAGCTTCTTCGGCGCGAGCCTGGGGCTGATGCCGGCAAACTCGAGGAACTTCTTCGCGATCTTCTCACCCACGCGGTGGAAGTGCGTCTTCATGAACGAGAGCATCGTCGTCTCCTCCGTGAGCTTGATGATGCGCTTGAGCGCCTCGACGTCGATGCCGTGGGGGTGTGGAAGCGTCTCCTTCGGCGCCGGGGGCATCGAGGTTGTGGCGCGCTCGAAGAAGGTGAGTTGCCCCTGCGGGTCGACGAAGGCCAAGTTGGCGTAGCTGGCGACGAGGGCCGTCTGCCTGAGGTAGTCGATTATCTTCTGGGACGCGCGGAGGTAGTCCCCCTCCAAGGTGAGGTCCACCCTCGTTCCCGTCTTCCCTCCCGCATCGGTACTCTCCCTCTTCAGGACGACGGGCTTGTTCTCGGCTATATCGATTATCATCTCGAAGCTGTGCCTCTTCTTCCCGTCAGCAGAGCTGGTTATCAAGACAGGCTTGTTCGTAGTGATCTGACCGTAGAGGATTGCCATCGTCCCTCCCAGCCCGAACATTCCCCTCGACTGTCTCAGGACGTACTTCGAACCGTAGAAGACCTTGCCGAAGGCGCTCGGGACCTGCGAAGGCTCGACGCCGGGACCATTGTCCACGACGCTCAGCCGATACGGCTTTGGGTCGGGAGCATCGACGGCAGAGTTCTCCGAGATGAGTCTGACATATATTTCGGGCAGGACGCCGTAGAGCTCGGCCGCATCCATGGAGTTGTGAAGTAGAGCGATTCCGTCACCTCCGATGAACCGCTCAACCTCCTCGACTGAGAGGTCGTACACCCACTCCGAATCGGAATCGACCTGCTGAACGCTCTTCACCGCGAGGGCGCCCGCGTCCGAGAGCACGAAGTTCCTGAGCTCCCGGGGCATCTCGTCGCTCCGGAAGTGATCTTTCAGCCACTTCTTCTGAACGGTGCTCCTGTAAAGGTTCGAGAGTCTGGGTCTCACAGAGACCAATTCCTTTCTGTAGTGATCGATCGGGACGCTTGAGGATTCGGGTGCCAATCCCTCCCGGATGTAAATCAGGTGGGACCCCCTGAATCTTGCCTTCACTCCCTTTACCTCCCTCTCACTGGGCGAGTCGAAGGAGGCAGTGAAATGCCTCCCGAGGAGGGTCAGGAGGAACCTGAGGTCGGTGAAGAGGGAGCGACTCGAGGTGGCGAGCGTTATCTTCCTGTTCCGCTTGGCCAGTTGGACGTAGCCATCGCCCCGAACGTATGCGTTGAGATACTCTTCGGCCATCGCTCGCACGGCACTGAAAACTACCCAAGGAACGCGCTTGTCGCTTGAAAGGGTGCCCGTCCCTAGAACCCTCGTGAAGAAGAAGGCGAGCATCGAGTCATTGATTACCACGTTGACCGCAGTCCCGTGTTCTCGCGTGATGATGGGCTCGACACCGAAGACTTGGCGGAGACAGTGCACGAGATCCCTTACGTGAGTATCAAGCTCATGGGAGCCAAAGGAGAAGGTGACCTTGTAATCTGCGTGAATCGAGCCTTCGCTGGAGAAGTAGCCGAGAATGCGCATCAGCTCTCTCGTGACCGGAATCTTGGAGGGGAGACCCCTCCTCCCTTGCTTCACCGAGAATAGAAGTCTCGAATCGTCAATGTCGGGGGGAGGCCTCGACCTAAAGTAGTTGAAGGGGATGGCGTCGCAACGAGCCCAGTCCCTCGGCACCCCGTACCGTCTCTGAGTTCTCTTTGAACGATTGACCCTGTACTCACCCCTTCTCACGTTGCGGAGAAAACCTCCTCTCCGCAGGATGTAGATGACATCCTGAGGACTCTTCATCCCGAGCTCGGAAGCGTTTGTGCGCAGCTCGGTCCAGCTTACCGCCGCACCGTCCACGGTGGCGAGAAGCAATTGCGACTGAGTGGGCTTGGGTGGGTAGCTCTTCGCCAGCCCGCGAACGACGATCCCTCCCGTCTGCTGAGGTGACAAATTCATCAGCTCTTCCAAGACGTCAATCTCTGTCATGCCTCCCGAGGTCTCTAACGAACCGTTAGGAACGAGGACTCTTTCTCCGGGTTCTAAGAACCTCGTCTCTTTACAGGCGACTCTCAGGTCCTCGGTCAGGACAAAGACGTTGTGAGAAGA
>VBPK01000193.1 GCA_005877225.1 Nitrososphaerota archaeon | reverse complement strand
AGGGCGGGCAGTATTTCTGATAACCACACCTGACCTGAAACGGTTGTCCGCACCTCAGACATTCTCTGGGTTCCTTAGGCACTCCTCGCGGCATTACCTCAGGCCCCTTCCTTTCCGCACCACTCCCTCACCACCCCCGCCAACTCCTCCATCGAACAGCGCAAGACGTCCCCGTGCTCCATCACCGCAGAAACGTACACCCTCACCACCGCCGAATCCGCCTGCACAACCTCGACCAGTGCGACGCACTTCAAGTCCGGGCACGCCCCCTTGATCCTCCGGAACTTCACATCCACGTAGCAAGCGTTCCTTTCCACCCACGTCAGGGCCACCCCCCGCCTGCTCGTGCTCCTCCAGCACTCTATCACGGCTCTTTGCTCGGGAAGGGAGAAATCCACCACGTACATCCTGTTCGCCACCGGGAAGACGGCGTGCTGCAGGAGGATATGCGAGACCTCCTCTTCTTGCTCGGTCAGGGGGACAAGCGAGCGCACTTGACTCATCCACTTCGAAGACACAACAATCATGAGAGTATTGTAACAGGCTTAATGAGCACCACAGCGCCCTCGCTGGCCACTCTCAGGAAACGACGTTCTTTCCTATCGTCCTTCTCTCTTGTGGAGTCTGACAAAGCACAGGCGGGTGTTCGGCTCAATCGCCTTCGACGAATCGACCAAATTTTCAGGCAGCCTGTTCGAGACCAACATGGTAGCACAAATATCCCTCCCTCTTACATAGACTTGGGTGCTCTCTAGATGAACTGGGACACGATACGGTTCCTCAAGGCTACCTACAAGGAGCACTACTTCCGCGACTCTGACAGAATCGAGTTCCCCAGCAAGATAGAGGAGAGGGAGTTCGGCTACATGCCGTTCGGGGGAGGGATGGTGCGCCATTTGACGTTCAGGAGTGCCGGGGAGGCCGTCGCGGAGATTGTCAGGCAGGCACCATCATCGGTCTACTGCTCCAACGCACTCTACGACTCACCTTCGCTTCCTATGGAGGAGAAGGGATGGAAGGGCGCCGAACTCATCTTTGATATCGATGCCAGCGACATATCCACTCCGTGCAAGCGGGAGCACGACGTCTGGTTCTGCCATGACTGCAGCTCCAAGGGACGCCTACCCAGGCCCCAGAGATGCCCTAACTGCGCCAAAGCGAACATGGAGGAGATTCAAAACGTCTGCGAGGTCTGCCTCGAAGCCGCCAAAGACCACGCCAGCCGGCTAATCAGGCTCCTGACGGAGGATTTCAGCGTCCAGCCTAGCGCCATCACGACCTACTTCTCCGGGAACAGAGGATACCACTTGCACGTGCAGGACAGCCGCTTTGACCCCCTCGGTGCTGTTTCAAGAACAGAGATAGCGGACTACGTGAGAGGGGCCGGTATGCTCATCCCGCAGGGCTTCGTCCTCTCCCTGAGGCGGGGTCAGCGTCTTGAAGAGACCGCCCCGCTAGACAATCGGGGATGGCTGGGGAGGATTGCCAAGTTTCTTTCATCAGCTCCTTCTCTACCGCAACCCGAGGCGAAAGAGAAGAAAGGGGACGGCATTCACGCTCACATAAACAGGGCTATCGAATCCCAGGTCTCCCATGTTGACCCGTCCGTGACAACGGACATACACAGGGTATTCCGGATGCCCGGAACACTTCACGGGAGCACTGGCTTGCTGAAGATGAAAGTGAAATCCCTCGACAGCTTCAAACCTCTATCGGACCCGGTCGTGTTGGGGAGCACTCGAATTAAGGTCACCGTGAAGTATTCTCCCCAGTTCACGTTGAACGGGGAGAGGCTCGGTCCATTCAAGTCGGAAAGCGTATCCATCCCTGCGTACGCAGCGGTATACCTTCTGGCGAGAGGGCTGGCGGAAGTGAGTTAGAAGGTGGAGGGCGCGATCGAATCTCTTAGGAGGCAACTCGAAGGGGAGGAGCAGTCCGAGAAGATACTTCAACTGTCAAGTGACACCTACTCGAAGGTAGCGACGTACACACAGAGTCTGAAGCGAGTCGCCAGCTCCAACAACTCCGAACTCACAAACCGACTGGTTCATCGTCAGCTGGAGCTCATAGACGGACTTGTTCGCCGCCTCCTCGGCATCAGGATCAGGAAGGCGACTTCCCAGAGAATCGCTCACCAACTCCTCCCGGAAGAGAGGTTCGTCTGTTCGTCCGCAACCGAGTTTAAGCGAATCAGCGACGAGTTCATCAACGCCGTCGTAAATGGGCAGCCGTCATTCGTGGCAAACGCAGTGCAGAGGGAGCTGGGGAAAATTGTCACCGTCAGGTTCCTGAGACCCGTGGAGGAGGTTATCGGCTTCGACCTAAGACGCTACGGACCATTCAAGTCCGAAGACCTCGCCGTCATTCCCTCGGCGAACGCCGATATCTTTGTCGCAAACGGCGAGGCGACCATCGTGCACCCTAGAAAAACGACCTAAGAGTAGCTTCTCCACGTATGATTGCACTTCAGACATCTGTAGAACTGAGTCGGCGGCTCGTCGCCGCTCCTCGTCTGAAGAAACCACCACACCGCTTCGTCGTGCCCGCATCTGGGGCAGTCGATCTTGGTGATTGGGAGTGTGGTTAGTTTGCTCTCCTTATCGCCGACGACCTTTATCGGTGCTAGGTTCGCAAGCTCCTCCTCAGTCGTCTG
>VBPK01000150.1 GCA_005877225.1 Nitrososphaerota archaeon | reverse complement strand
CTTGGATTAGGTCGAATTGGAAGAACCGGCGCGTAGACGCATTTCTTTCGGCCCGAGGATGGCATGGGCCTTGATTGGGGTGCTGATAATCGTCCTCATTCTATTTGCGGCCTGGACCTTCCTGGAGTGGTCAATCGCGGAGCACGTCTACTCTCTGAAGGGCGGGCTGGATTGGTTTGGGATCAACTTCTACGGTGGCTCGATCTTTCTCGCTGCTGCCCTGCTCGCGCTTGTCGTCATCAACCCCGAGGTGGGTAAGAGTGACCTCGGCTCGCTGATCAGTGTCCTCTCGAGGAGAGTGAGTTCGTATGAAGAATCGGAGCCGCCACGAGAGGTGAAGACGGGAAAGTGGCTCTGGGGGCTCTGGCAGCTGACGAAGTGGGCGGCCGTCTTCGGCTTCTTTGTCGCGAATCGCAGCTTCCCCTTCTTGGGGCAAGTCATGAACCCGATCGCGATGATGAGCCAGGGGCTGGGGGACTGGTCCGCGGTTGGAAGGGTCCTCCTGATTCCTGCCTTTCCAGCGTCGGGCAACGAGTTGGTTGGGCTCATGCCGACGCTAGAGATCCAGTACCGGCTCGTCTCCTACCTCGGTCTGGCGTTCCTTACCGTCTTCGTGATCAGGATGGCGCTCAGGCTTCTCAGGAATCTCGTCACGAGGAAGAGCGAAGTCTGGCTCAGGAATCTGGTCTTGATCCTGGCGGCCGTGGTCATAGCGGTAATACTCGGTGCGCCCTACTGGTTGATGGACGCCGCGACACCGTACGTCTACGGCTCAACCTGGGTCGTTCTGGCGTTTGCCATCCTGGGATGGTCGTACCTGGGAAAGAGGAGGGACGTCCAGCTTCCCCGCCTCACCCTCTACAAGGCGATCGCCGTCGTGATCGCGATCTCGCTCGTGGTTCAGGCGGGTACACTGGCCTTCTTGTATCTGAACTGGAACAACAACTACCTACCTTACCAATGGTTTCCGGGCACCCACAAGGAGATTACTGTGACAAGGTGGGCGGCGGGACTTGACAGGATACAGGTCTCCTCGGCCTTCAACCTCCCGACGAGCAACTCATCGACGATTCTTAACGTTGTAAGACAGTGGGACCAGCAGGCGGCCGCCGTCACCAACACGAAGGAGATTGGGGCATACAACTGGATGACGCTCGGTAGCTCAGAGATTGTCTTCCTAAAGAACACGGAGTACTGGGTTTCTCCCACAACTCCCGCGTTTCCTTCGACGGATTGGGTAAGCGAGCACTTGATCTACACACACGCGGCGCGCATCCTGGTGATAAACACTTACAATGGCTCAGAGATCCCGCCCACAAAGGCATACGGAATTCCCTCTGAACCCCCCATCTACTACGGCGAGGGAAACGGCTTCCAGCATAATGTCTACGTTCATGTCTCGGGTTACAATGAAATCCAGAACGCTCTTTACGCCGGCACCTCCGACTACGTTCTGGACGGCTGGCAGAAGTCCCTGTGGTTCACATTCGCGGAAGGGCAGTTGGGCTTCGCCTTCTCTGGAGAGCCGATTCAGATGCTATGGAACAGAAACGTCTTCGACAGGGTGCAGGGCGTTCTCATACCGGGACTCGTCGAGGACCCTGCGGCGTATCTGGCCTCGGACGGGAAGAGCGTATTCTACGTCGTCCAGCTCTACATCGACTATCCCATTCAATCGGGCTTTTCGGCGAGCGACTACCTGAGGTTCTTCGGGGTAGCACTCGTCAACCTGGGCGATGGGTCGATGAACTTCTACGGGGTCTCCAGCCTCATCGGGGGGAACTCCAGTGATTTTCTGACACAGTTTTACAGCAACTACTACAGCAGCTGGAAGAGCCCGCCAGCGTGGCTGGTTCCTCAGCTGAGGTATCCCGAGCAACTTCTCGGTTCTCCCCAGGTGGCCGGCCAACTCGACTACGACTTCTTCTTTCACGTCAACGACCCATTTGTGTGGAGGTCGGCAACCCAGTTCTACGAGCGGCCCGAGAGCAACAGCGTCCAGTACATCCCGTGGGCCGTGGGGAACAACATCTACTTCGTGGGGACGCAGCTTGTCCACTTCAGGAGCGCGGCGAGCAAGAACCTGGCTGGGCTCTACATCGCTTACGGAGGGGACAGGCTAGGTCAGATCTACCTTTACGAGAACCCCTCGAACTCGTCGACGATCATCGGGCCCTCGGCGGCAGAGAATGCCCTCACCACGAACAGTCAGGTCAGAACGCAACTCACGCTGCTGCCCAACTACAGGTTCGGCTCGTACCTGCTCTACTCCGTTGGTGGAGCCCTGACCTACTTCGTCGCCGTCTACACCAATCCAGGTACGGCCGGGGTCGTCACGCAACTTCCATTCATGACAGCCGTGAACCCGACCACGGACGCGGTGGCCGTGGGGGCTAATGCGGGGGCCGCCTACCGAATCCTCGCCGGGGGTGCAGTCCCTGTTGGGGGCAACAGGACCCAGGTCCTGCTCGCGGGCATCTCATCGCTCGTTTCCTCCATGAAGCTTACGCTCGTGAACGCGACGACGGTCAACCCGACAGTTTGGATCAAGACTGGAATCCTCTCGGTTGGAAATCTCGGAGTAAATGGTACGCTAGCTCAGGTGAGCGAATTCCTCACGGGGCACGCTCCGGGTAGCGTTGGGAGTGCGGTCTATCTCTGGACCGATAGCAGCAGCGGCGGGCTTGACGTGGGGGTCTTCCAGCTCCGCGGGAGCATCACCGAGCTTTACTACATCACGATAATGCTCTAGCTTGAGTTGCTAGCGACGAACAAGAGCGATTACCGCGACGACGATTATCACCGCTAGCGCGAGAACGATCAGGCGGAGGACGCCGTTTCTCTCCCAGATCAGCACACTCGCGTTGAGCTGAGAGAGGGGGTTCCTGGAGTTTAGCATGATGACGAGCTGAAGAGCCTCTTCGTAGACGAACTTTCCGCCGTCGACTTTGACGATGTCGTCACGCCCCAGGGAGAAGGTGTGCCCCTTGACAGCCAGGGGAAGGGTTGAGCCAGATTTGAACCAGCGCTGAAACTCTTCCTTGCTCATGAGAAGAGGAGCAGCGAATCTTGGCTAAAAAGTATCGTAATTGAGATCGTTGGATGGGTGAGGTCTCTCTGTCTTATGAGGACCGCACTGCCATCCTTCGGTGGAGGTATGGAGTCTGGTAGTGGGCCGGGGCGGATTTGAACCACCGACCATGGCGAGCCTCTTTGTCACAAGACGCCCTTCGCCGTGTCAGAGCGACGTCCTAACCATGCTAGACGACCGGCCCCAACTTCGTGCGAAAATCGTCCTACTTTTGTCTTTAAGAATGATATTCGACGATCGACTTGTCCCAAACGGTCGCCAGTTATCACGGGCACGCTCTCGAAAGGCGAGTCGAGCCAGACGGAGAAGATATTTACAATTTTTGTCACGCGGACGGGAGACGCGCTTCGACGAACCCTTCGACTCTTGACGAGCGGAATGAAGAGGAGTTTAGGTTGAATTATATAACATCTCAATACCGCTCGTAACGCATGACAGAATCCTCAGAGATTCCCGGTTTCTACAAGCTCTCGCCTGCAGAGCGGATGAAGGTCGTTCAGAAGCTGACGGGGATCACCGACGAGGAGGCGAAGACACTGGGCAACACTGGCGGCCTTCCCCCCGAAGTTGCTGATAGGATGATAGAGAACGTAGTAGGAGGGATGACGATCCCACTCGGAATAGCGGTGAATTTTCTCATTAACGGGAAGGACTACCTGATACCGATGGCCCTCGAGGAGCCTTCGGTCGTTGCCGCCGCGAGCAACGCTGCGAAGATGGCGAGGGTCAAGGGCGGTTTCAAGGTGACCAACACCGGCCCCATAATGATCGGGCAGATCCAGGTCGTCTCCCCCTCCGATCCGAACGGAGCCAAGTTGCAGCTCCTCAATCGGAAGGAGGCGATCTTAGCCAAGGCGAACGAGCAGGATCCTCTGCTCGTCTCCCTCGGCGGCGGCGCGAAGGACCTTAACGTCAAGGTGGTCTCGAGCATCAAGGGGCCGATGGTAATAGCGGAGCTGATCGTCAACACCGGGGATGCGATGGGCGCGAACGCCGTCAACACCATGGCCGAGGCAGTCGCCCCGATGATCGAGCAGCTCGCGAAGGGCAGGGTGCTCCTCAGGATAATTTCGAACTTGGCGGACAGGAGACTGGTCAGAGCCTCCGCCGTCTTCGACAAGGACGCGATTGGGGGGGAGGAGGTGGTCGAGGGAATTGTCTACGCGTACGCCTTCGCCAAGGCGGACCCATACAGATGCGCGACCCACAACAAGGGGGTAATGAACGGAGTGGTCGCGGTTGGGATTGCTTGCGGGCAGGACATCCGAGCCCTTGAGGCGGGGGCCCACAGCTTCGCTGCGAAGCTGGGAGGATACCGCCCACTAACGACTTGGGAGGAGAACGCGGACGGCGACCTGGTCGGAGCGCTGGAGATGCCGATGGCCGTTGGTCTCGTCGGAGGGGCCTCGAAGGTTCATCCCGCAGCAAAAGCGGCGATACGAATACTCGGTGTCAAAACCGCGATAGAGCTGGCTGAGGTGATGGGGGCTGTCGGTCTTGCCCAGAACTTCGCGGCGCTTAGGGCGCTCGCATCTGAGGGGATTCAGAAGGGGCACATGAAACTGCACGCTCGATCGATGGCAATGTCAGCGGGAGCCAGGGGCAAGCTGGTCGACGTCGTTGCAGAAGAGATGGTAAGACAGCGGAAAGTGCGATTCGACGTCGCGAAAGACCTCGTGCGGAAGTTGAGCGATGGGGAGCACACGTCCTGAGCTTCGAGTCGTTGCCGGAGGTCGTCGAGTTCAGCCGGCGGTTCCGATGCTGGTCCTTCTCGAATGCTTTCCGGAGTGGCCCTTGAACCTCTCCTCCTCCCAGACGTTCCCCCTCTCGTGGTAGCCGTACATCTCCCAGTAGCCATCCCTGTAGTCCCGGATGAACTCGATCCTGCTGAGCCACTTCGCGCTCTTCCACCCGTAGAGTTTGGGCATGAATGGCCTTGCGGGGAAACCCTGCTCAGTACTCAGGGGCTTCCCGTTGATCCGAAGCGCGACGATGGAGTCTTCGTCAAGGGCGTCCTCGACTGGTATCGGTGCGGTATATCCGTCGAGACAGTGGAACATCACCCACTTCGCGTCTTGACTGACGCCGGCGGGCCCGACGAGAGATGGCAGCGAGACCCCCTCCCACTCGGGATTCTCGATGCTCCATTTGGTTACACAGTCCCGTGTGACGAAAGGAGAGAGCATGGTGAAACCTGGAGCGACGAAATCGAAAACCTCGCCTCGGTATTCCTCTCTCCAAATCCGTCTGATTGGGTAGTAAAAACCATCACCTGTCTCCCAGTAATGAAACTTGTTGATCTTTTCAAAGATGGGCATGGTACTGAGAATCTGGCGCGCCTTCGCGCCACGAACTCTGATGCTGTAGCCGTTTCTTACTGAGCCGGGGTGATTTACGACGTCGGCAGGAACCCCCAGCTTCGACAGTGCGAGAATGAGCTGGTAAGCAAGCGTCCTCGAACTCGTGGTGAGGTCAACGAAGTCTTCGTAGCGCCCTGGGATGCGAGCTACGGCAGGCGAGTATCCGTCACCCTCAAAGTAGCCCTCTAGGAAGGCCCTTATGATGCGTGGATTTGAATCGATGACAAACTGTGGTATCTTCTTTGAGAGAGCATCCTTGCCACACCATGACTTGAACATCGCGACTATCTGCTTGACTCTGCTCGAAGTGATTACGACATTCAGTACTGTGGCTCGGCGATTCGTGTAGACCGATGTCTTGGCTCCAAAGAGTTTCTCAAGCAGAAGCCTGAGTTGCCTCGCTTGCTCCGTCTGACCCGAGCTCAGTGGGAACGAGATGCATCTGCCGTCGCTGCTCGCCGCCGACCCCTCCGCAACGTACCACCCAATCACGTTGGCAAGATCTCGGTTGATCTCGAATCGAGAGTCCTTCCATGTCACGATCTTGGCATTGGAAACATGTGTGTATTTCGGAAAGAAGACATAGTCACCCAGCTCAAGCTTGTCGGCTCTGACCCAACTCCGCCGGACTCCCTTACGGAAGGTCTTCTGTCGTCGCTTACTTCGACTGCGGCCATAACCGGGATGCGCTCTGACGGCAAGAACAGGATGATCTGGCGTCATCAGAGTCGGGGGAAGGTAAGACGCCTTGACGCCGACCAAACCACCGTAATATCGTTTCTTGATCACTTCTCTTATTCTGTGTTTTCTCCCATCGCCGCCTATCACGAGGCTGCCAGGTTGCAGCTTCTGAATTTCGATGGGCTCTGGGTTTCCGAAGACTAAGCCTCTCTCGGGTAGGCAGTGAAAGGAGCGGCTGTATCTTGTCACCTGAGAGTTTGTCAGGTCCTGGTAGGAAAATTCGAGGGGGCGCTCCACCAGGCCGTCCACGCGCAGCCTCCACTTCTCAAGGTCAACCTTCGGCACGCCTAGCGCGGCGTAGAGGACCCATCTCCTACCCCGCACCTGGCCGGGTGGAAGTTCGCTCCCGGCTTCAGTCATGGCAGCTCACCCAATTTCTCGTGCCTCCCCTCGAGGTGTACAGTAGTGCGAGACCTCCGGACTCGATACGCGCGGACTGTGGATTTTTAACCTTCTTCCTCCCACCCAGAGGCGACGTGTCTCTTAGGAGAGCGACAGAGCTGGGAAGCATGGCACTGGCGTTCGTCGGGGGAGGACTGATTGTCGCAAGCGGTTTCAGTGTGCACGGCTTTCTTCTCTCCATCCTTTCTCTGGTGAGCGGTGGGATTCCCACCGTCCTCCCTGGGGCAATCGCCATTCCCTTATCGATCACCGTCTCGGTTCTCAGCGCGCTTGTCGCACTCGGAGGGGTCACGGTTCTGTTAGGGGGAATCGCTCTTTACCGCCGCCACGTCTTCGTGGGGAGGTTTCTCATCGCCCTGGGCGGAGGCGCGAGTTTCCTCGGTTTTCTTATCGCGTTAGCCTACGCCGTGGTGACGGAAGGTGTTACATCGGTCGATGCCCACTCCCAATACTGGATCGGGGTCGCTGTGGCTGTCTTGGCGAGGTGGCTGGCCGGCAAGGCCTAGACGGGCGAGCATCGTACCCCTGTGAGGCTACCCCGCCGGTGATACAGTTTGCTACTCTTCCGAGACTTGACCGCGAATCGCCTGAGTTCTGTGAGTATCGCCAATACGCTAGTCTTTTATTCTAGGGAAAGAGCGTGCGCTTCGAATGAGAAAGGGGCAGCTTCTGTCATCGACCTTAGCCGCCGTTATGCTGGCAGCTGGGCTAGTCGGAGCCGTCTCCGGGGCGACGCCGGGCTTCGCGGCTTACACCGTCCAATTTTCCACGCACGGCGTCTCGAGGTCGTTCACTGTAAACGAGTCGGTTACTCAGACATCCAAGCCGGCGCTCGATAAGCTCTTCCTCTCTGTGACCTCGCCATCAGCGAACTTCACCTACTCAAAGTTCGTAAACTCCTCACTTATGATACAGCCATTCTTGCCCGCCATAACGAACCAGACCTTTAGCTTCGGCTCCAACAAGACGAGCGTCTCGATAAAGCTCGCACAAAATGGAACTGCCCCCTTGACGTTCCAAGGGAGCGCCTATACGCTGACGAGTTATACTTTCAGCGCCCACTTCTCGGCGAGAAACCGCACTGGTAGCGCCCAGGGCACCCTCCTCACGTTTCCTTCGGGGTTGATTTACTCCGTCAGGGAGGATCTCAACGGAACCTCCAACCTAGTAATGACGCTCACCGCGACCTCCCTTCCGCTCACGGTTGGAGCTGCCTCGCCAGCCGTGCAGGTGAGCTCGATAGGGTTAGGCGCGGGAGTCGCAGCAACAGCGTTAGCGCTCGGGCTGGGCGTGCAGATAAGACGCCGAAAGAACCGAATCGTCGAGAAGAAGCCAGAATACTGGGTAGACTAGCCCGGGCTCGATCGCCGCTAGATATCATTTGGGGGTCCAAGTTGGAGGAGGTCGTGCAGTTCGAGGAGACTGTGAAGGATTACGGGTCAAAGGAGATTGGCCCGCTTACATTCTCCGTCGGAAGAGGGGAGATAGTGGGACTCCTAGGTCCGAACGGCTCGGGCAAGTCCACCTCGATCAGGCTTATGCTCGGCCTAATTCGACCGAGTCTCGGGAGAGTCATGCTGATGGGGCTCGACCCCCTAAGGCACCACGTGAAAGCCCTAGACAAGGTGGGCTACTCACCCGAACTCGCTAACCTCCAAGCCTTCATGACTCCGAGCGAATTCCTAGAACTAACGGGCAGACTGGTTGGGCTCGGTCGGGGGCTCTTGAATGAACAGGTCACGAAGACCCTCGAAGATGTTGGGTTAAGCGCTTACGAAAACTACAAGATCGGAAAGCTCAGCAAGGGGATGGTCCAGAGACTGAGCGTGGCCCAAGCGATGATGGGCCCACCATCTCTGTTGGTTCTGGATGAGCCGATGATAGGAATCGACCCGGCTGGTGTTGTCCACTTCAGGTCTCTCTTCAGGCGGTTCGTGAGCGACGGGGGCACGATAATCATGTCCTCCCACATACTCTCCGAGGTGGAGACGCTTTGCAACAGTCTGGCGATCATCCACTCGGGGAAACTGGTATTCAGAGGTGAGATAGAGAAGTTCATCCAAACGGCGCTCAAGTCGCGGCTGATTGAGGTCGAGCTGCAGACGTTCCCAGACGACCTATTGGTCGAGATTCAGGGCGTACCCGGAGTGACGAGGGCGACGAGGATGGAGCGTGGCTACTTGGTCGAGGCCGCGAGTGGAAGCGACCCGCGGAGTGAGATTGCCAAGCTAGTCGTGGGATCGGGAGCGGGACTCCTCTCGATAGGGTACTCCAGGGGCGAACTCGACGAGGCGTACATCGCCGCCATAAAGGGGTCTGGGAATTGAACATCGGAAAGGTGAGGACCCTCGCGCTCTACGAACTCCAGAGGACTGTCGCGAGAAAGAAGGTACTAGCGCTCGTGATACTTACCATCCTTGTGGACACCATCCCATACTACTTCCTCAGCACTGCAGGGTCCTCCAGCATCCCGCTCGCCGCCCGACCCTACCTGTGGGTTGTCGGCGTCTTCCTCCCGCAGGCCTTTTTCCTTCAATTCATCGCACTATTCATCTCCGCCGGTTCAATGTCCGAGGAGTACGAGCAGGGGACAGCGGAGATTCTTCTCTCGAAGCCAGTCAGCCGCGACGAATACTTCTTGGGAAAATTCTCCGGAGGGTTCTCGCTCTTGACACTCGTGGTCGTGCTGAACGCAGTCCTGAGCGTCGCCTCCTCAACCCTCACGTTCGGCCCTCAGCTTTCACTAGAGATACTCCCATCGGTGGTTATTTCCCAGGTCTTCTCGGCTTTGGTGTTCTTCTGCGCTGCATTCATGATAGGTGAGCTTGTACGTCGATCCTCACTCGCCTACATCATCGCCTCGGCTGTCTTCTTCACGAGTCAGATAGCTGGCATCATCCTCGGAGCAATCTTCAGACTCACGGGCAATGAGTTCGACCACCTTCTGGACCTTTATCTCCCGACCTCTCCCGTAAACTCTCTCCCTCTTCTCGTGGCTCGGCCGAGCCTTCCCAGCGGGGCCACCTCGGTCCTACAGCTCGGCGGGATTAACGCGATAGAATCCTCTGTCGTGTTCTCCATCGGGCTGATAGCGGTCTACGCCATCGTCTCGCTTGTTATCACCAGGGTCTACTTCGGGTGGGCCGACGTCGCGAAGAAGATCAGCTAAGAGTCGAAGAGGGGCGAAAAAGCTGGAAGGGCCGACCTTAAATGGGATGCCGGAGAGACGGGGCGCATCACCGTGATCCCCCCTCAAAGCACAGAAGTGGACCATGTCATCGTGGGTGGGGGGCAGGCGGGTTTCTACGCGTCGACTGCGATCAGGAGACGGAACGCCTCGGCCAGGATAGTCCTCATCTGCGATGAAGCGCATCTTCCATACGACCGAGTGCCACTGTCGAAGGACTACCTCGTAGACAAACGACCGCGCGAGAAGATTTTCTTCAGGCCGAAGGAGTTCTACGAAAACCAGAAGATCGAGGTTATCTCCGGGAAGCGAGCGACGAAGCTAGACAAATCTGGACGGGTTGTAAGGCTTGAAGACGACACCGAAGTCGCATTCGGGCGCCTCCTCCTCGCGACCGGTGGCCGACCCAGGATACTGCCCCTCCCCGGGTCTGACCTCGGCGGCATACACTACCTTCGGACGATCGACGACTGCGAGAGGATCAAAGAGGCGATGAAGAAAGCGAGGAACGCCGTCGTCGTCGGCGGTGGATTCATCGGCTGTGAAGTGGCCGCCGCATTCGCCACCCGAGGCCTCAAGACAACGATAGTCGAGGTCGCGTCGTATCCTCTTAACGTCGCGGTCAATGAAGAGACGGGTAGATGGATCGCGGGATACTTCAGAGGGAGGGGAGTGGACGTGATGACTGATACGCAGGTCTCCGCCTTCGTCGGGAGAGATGGCGCGGTGGAGGCGGTGCGGACGAGCCGCGGGGAGCTGCCCGCAGACCTGGTCGCGGTCGGAGTTGGGATAGCCCCGAACATCGAGCTGGCTCAGGAGGCTGGGTTGAAGGTGGATAGAGGAATCGTGGTGGATGAATACCTCCAGACGGATTCGGAGGGTCTGTACGCGGCTGGCGACGTGGCGCGCTTCTACAGCCCAATATTCGAGAGGCATCTCAGGGTAGAGCACTACGACGTGGCCGCGAAGCAGGGGATGACGGCTGGCGCCAACATGACAGGCGAGCGCAGACCTTTCGCAGACCTCCCCTTCTTCTTCTCCTTCATGTTCGACCTGAAGATAAACGCGTACGGAGACCTCGGCAAGAAGACGAGGATAGTGAGCCGGGGGTCGGTGGGAGCGGAGAAAGGGTTCTTCCAGCTCTACTTCGACGATGGCGTGCTCAACGGATTCCTTTCAGTCAACCGTCCCTTTCAGGAGGTCAATGAACTCAAGAGAGTCATCTTGTCCCGCAAGAGTTTCCCCGACATATCCCTCTTCGAAGACGAATCATGGAATCTCGGGGCCTTAATCCCAGCATAGCTCGCGCCGCTAGGGTTACTTACTTGAAACTCGAGCGACTGGCGCCTTTTCCTTAGATGCAGTCATACCAAAGGGTGAATCTCAAATACCCTATGGGAGTCATTGTCCAGAAAATCGGCAATGCCGAGACGATGAATATCGCGCCGACGATGGCCTCGGCTTTCATCACCCGCCTGAATCTCCGCAGCACGACTGGATGCAGGCGACGATGACCTCCGGCGGAACCACTCTTCTGTTCTCCCTTCACAACCAGCAAGGCTAGGGCAACGAGGAGGAGGAACATTACGCCCACGTCCAGAGCGTATGCTATCGATTCAGAGTTCAGCAGGTCCAAGCTGTCAACCGACTCTAAGATGGAGAATAGATATGGTTCGAGGGCGACGCAGAAGAGGAGGAGGAGGTTCAGGAGAAGCGCAAAAGGCACATCAACCGGAAGGACGGTCATCGTCCTTGAGTAACCCACCCAAGTCATCACGAGTATTAGAAAGCTAAACCCGAATAGGAGAACGTTAACTGCTAGGTCTTGACCGGTCTGCGGCACTCTCGCGATGAGGAACACAGAGCCTATCGAGAGGGCAAGCCCAAAAACAAGGTCCGAGAGCTATTCTATTCGAATCTTCGTACGCAGAAGCGAAGCGGCAGAGTCGTCTTCCGCCAACGTGCGGTCTCGAACCACATCGAGCGTTCGCTCTCTATTTTACGTGATTCTCATCTGAAATTCTGGAACTGATGGGCGAAGATACCTGAGATTGATGAATGGTATGATGAAGGCCGAACGACTGGATGCTATTTCGTCTGATAAGGCTTATAGCACGAGTGGGCTCAGTTCGCCGAATCCATTGGAATAGCCGAGGTTGGATGCCGACGCTGCCAACTTCAGATTGACCATCATAACCAGCTTCCTCCTCGGTTCTACAATGAACTCCCTCTCCCTAGACGTCTCCATAATCAGACAGAGTGCAGCGACGGGGCTGATGGGAACGACCGAATGGTTGTTGGCCGTATCGATTGCGCTGATGCTCTTCTCGACGCTTATCATGCTCTTCATGTCCTATGTGACTCTGGTTACGATGTACCTTGACCCCTTCACCCAAAATGAGAAATTCAGAATTATCGCCCGGGTCAGAAATTATGTTGGGCTTTCATTGGTTCTCGCTATTACATCCTTTGGGTCCACTTTTCTCGTGAGCCTCGGGTTATCCTCACCTTGGTCTTGGCTTCTCGGTGGCATCGGATACGGGAGTGGTATCTTATGGGCGCT
>VBPK01000205.1 GCA_005877225.1 Nitrososphaerota archaeon | reverse complement strand
GATTGGGCCAAGGACCCCTCTTGTGCGAGAACGACCGGCGAGAATTTCGGTAGAAGAACAAGGGCAACAAACAGGAGAAGAGCAGAAGCTTTCGGACGAAGCCGTCGTGCAAAAACCATCAACGGACCTTTCGCAACTGGCGGAATAGCCTCTGTTCGGATCTCTTGATCAGCAGCGAGACCAGGGAGACTGCAGCGGCCTGCGAGGCAAGCAGAAAGAGCATCACCCCGAAGAGGGCGTAACCGCTGTGCCACA
>VBPK01000204.1 GCA_005877225.1 Nitrososphaerota archaeon | reverse complement strand
ACATGCCAGAAAGGACATCTGTTATTGCTGTGCCGAAAAGCAGCTTGAACGCCTTGCTGATCAGCCAGTTACCAATTCTATTGACGAATGGAATGTTCTCGGTGCCATTCGTCCTTCCGCCGATCACCAAGTCATGGTCTATCGCATGGGCGAGGAGGCGGTGTGCATCAGCGGCTCTGTAGGTGCCATCTCCGTCCATCACGAGTACATATGGCGTCTGCACCTCGGCGAGGGCCGTAGCGAGGGCTCCCGCCTTTCCCGTCCCCTGTTGTTGCAGCACCAGAGCGCCC
>VBPK01000203.1 GCA_005877225.1 Nitrososphaerota archaeon | reverse complement strand
ATGCTGGAGCTCCCTCAGTTCGCCAAACTCTTTCAGGAACTTGTGTCCTTTCCTCGTTGGGAAGAACGTCCGCTCATCCGGGGTCTCGAGCAACCCGTTCTCTCTCAGCACGGACATGTAGTGCACCAGAAGCTCGTAGCTCAGGTTCGCCCTGTACATGATGCCGGTCCTCCGTGACCCCTTCTCGGCTGCCTCTAGCATCTCCGATATTATCTCGAGTCTGTTTCTCCTCTTCTTGACTCGGCCCGCCTTCATCGGGCCGTCGAGCGCATCCTGCGATGGGTTCAATTGCGCGACAGAGAGCTAGAAGAAGTCGTGGATGGCGGAGTCGGACCTCGGCCGGTTGATCTGGCTTCGCGCCACGTGGAACGGCCTACCTGTCTGCATACACTACCTTTCTACCGACTAAAAGGCTCAGTCCTTCCTCGAGTTGCAATCGAGGTCGAAATCCAATCTGCTGCATCGCCTTGCGGATGTCAGCGAGACTCGACCTGATCTCTCCGGAGACGGCGGGTATGTGCACGGGTTCGATACCCTCCCTCCCGAGGAGCGTCAGCAGCTGTCGGATGAGTTCGTTGACTGTGGTCGCCTTGCCGCTGCCGATGTTGTAAACCTCCCCCGCGCACCTTTCTCCCTGGAGGACCGTGACGAAAGCCTCGACCACATCTCGGACGTGTATGAAGTCCCTGAACTGATCTCCATCGCCGTAGATGACAGGAGGCAGGTTTTCGCTCAGCCTCTCGACGAACTTGCTGATGACGCCCCCGTGCTCGCCGCCGCCCTGCCTCGGACCGTACACGTTGAACAGCCGCAGGCAAGTGGTATCGAGCCCGTAGCTTCTGGCGAAGGCTTGGCAGTATCCCTCGCCCGCCAGCTTGCTCGCGGCGTACGGTGAGAGAGGGTTCATGGGATGATCCTCACTGATAGGAAGCTGGTGCGGATCTCCATACACACAGCATGATGAAGCAAAGACGAACCTGCGGACCCGCGCGTCGACACTCGCCCTCAAGAGGTTGAGCGTCCCCGAAGCATTGATGTCATGAGTTGCCAGCGGCTCATCGATCGACCCCTTCACGCTGGTGACTGCCGCGAGGTGAACGACATCTTCAACGTCCCGGAGACATGTCTTGACGATTTCGCGATTTCGTATGTCACCGAAGGTGAAGTGCAGCTTCTTATTCTTCCACAAATGCTTCAGATTATCGAGCTGCCCCGTCGCCAGGTTGTCGAGGACCTCGACCTCAAAGCCCTGCTCGATGAGCCCTTCAACCAGATGGCTGCCGATGAAGCCCGCGCCTCCGGTGACTAGGATTCGCTTGCTCATGCTACTTGGCTCGGCTCAGAATTCGGAGTGCCACCCTAGCATAGAAGAACCCGACGGTCTTACCACCTCTGGGCAGCGGCGGCTGACTCCGTTCTGGCTGCAACGGATTCTTAAGGGTGCCTGCCGAGCTGATGTAACCCAAGAAGCTGGAACTCGAGTCTCCACGTGAAGAAGTGGTCGACGGCGTATGAAAGTTTTCTCAAGATCTTTCTAAGCACCGCGTTTAGGATTTTACTCCGAACTCTGTCGACGTACTTCAGCGTGAGGTCGATGATTCCGCGCTCGGCCCTGCTCAGTGCCTGGAACCAAACCCCCTTTCGCAGCGACTTTCTCCGCGCTCTCAAAAGTTCCTCCTTCGCGGTCAGACATCCTTCTTCAGCGTCCAATCCGTTGGTGATCCTCTGGTAATTCGATGAAGGGAATGTCGTCACAGGGGGGGTCCTCAATTGGACTGGGACTCTAGAACTTCTATTAAACGAATCGGTATCTTCTCCTTGCTTTATTCAGAAGACTCTTCTGGAGAGAGAGAACAAAAGTGAGGGTGGGAGGCCACCTCTGTGGCCGTTCCCTCTACTTGAGGCTCTTCAGGTTCTGCTGGTCCTCGTTGAAAGCAGTCTCGAGGTTCTTCATGACCATCTTCTTGAGCTGGTCAGCCGGAATGGACTTCGAGACCCACTCTCCGACCACCGTCACGCCTGTCTTCTTCCCTTTGGGAGTGTAGTAGTTGAAGGCCTTCGTGCCTGCGAAGTCTCCCTCCACATACTCCAGGATTTCTCCGACAGGAGGCACTTGCGTGATCTTGATTGTTTGATGTATTGTCCTTCCATCGGGTGTCGGTGTGTCGAAGCTCAGGAGGGCCGCTTCGCCCTCCATCTTCACTGACTGGTTCTTCTGGAATGAGTGCTTGTGGTATGCCTCAGATTGGGCCAGTTTCCAGACCTTGTCTATCGGCGCGTCGAACTCGCTACCCTCGTCTACGATGTAGACCATGGCTATCAGAGACAGTCACTCTCTATTTAAGCGTGGCAGGCTTCGGGGCCTTGCGACAAAATTGTAGAGATTCGTCGTGGACTTGCGTTTTGCGCAAAAGACAAGGTTAAGGGTCGGTGAGCGGTCATAAGGAGATTGCTTGATTCGTAGGTATGTGTTCGATTTTCGAAATATTGTCGCAAGGCCTGGGTTCGGCCTTTGAGACATAACGGGGGTCCTCGTTCTTTATTCTAGAAGATTTTCCTGGGAATTAGCAAACAAGATCCACTAGGGACCGCTCTTCTCGCCGCTCGGCGATTCGACCTCTGCAAGTTCATCAAGGTTAGTGAAGGAGGGCATCGTTCTAAGAGGCACAAGCCCAACTTCTGCACGGAATCTCCATCCCACGCTCGGGAAGAGAGGAAGGGAAAATGGAAATTCATCACCGTTTTTCCATATTGAAAGAGGAGCATATCAATAACTTTCATCCTGACGTGATATATTGCCAGGAGTTCTTGGGAAAACAGTTAGACATTCATGAGAACAGGCATGCGTCTGCTCTTTCTGCTGCTCTTCGTGCAGCCTTCCCTCTTCATTCCTCTACCAGGGAATCCTCCACAAGAACCCAATCCGCCTCTGACAACAGCAATCCAAGCCAACCCCGGGCAGCCGCTCCCGCCCGGAAGCGTCAGCTACCGAAACACCTGGAATCAGACGCAGCTACAACAGTGCACCAATCCGCAGCTCCCAAGAGAGCCTCTTTCGCCCAGGGCCAGCAACTGGACCATCGTCGTCAACATTCCCACGCTCCTCCTCATGGGAAAGCCCTCTTCCTCATTCATCAAGCACACTTACACATTCTACGCGAACGGCACCTTTCTGGCCAGCGACGATAGAGGGAACAGCTTCTCGATAAACGGCCTCGTGGGCCTTCCCGGGACCGCCGTAACCACGCTGCGGGGCAACAGCACCCTCGCGCTTCAGAACTATCTCTGGGTGCTGGGTCGGCAGACCATCGCGAACGTCAGCGTCTCCTACTCGGTCAGGAAGCAATACTGTCAGCCGGCCGGCCTGGAGATCGCGATCTCTGGGCAGGTGGACTGGATGCTTGCGAAAGCTGGTTTGTTGTCGATGAGGTTCAGCAAGCCACCGAC
>VBPK01000149.1 GCA_005877225.1 Nitrososphaerota archaeon | reverse complement strand
CAAAGAGGCTTATGTCAAATGGGCCGAGGAGAAGAAGGGGAAGACGAGGGTGAATTATCCATTCGTTACGGGGACCGGTCTGATTACCGACGAAGTCGCTGAAGGAGACAGAAGTAGGGTGGGCCATTGACTCAGGTTGAAGCTGCTCCCAAAGCGATAGAGAGAGAAGAGCTCCTAACCGGCTGCGAGGCGGTAGCGCAAGCCGTGATGCTGGCCGATGTCGATGTAATCGCTGCCTACCCCATCCGTCCTTACACCGAAGTGATGGACGCGGTCTCTAAACTAATAGCAGATGGTAAGTTCTTCGCGGAGTACATCATTGCTGAGGGGGAGCACTCCCAGTTTGAGATAGTGAAGCATGCGTCCTCGGTCGGGGCCAGGGTTTTCGCTGGCAGTAGTGGCACGGGATGGATGTACGCGATGGAGGCCCTGGCCGTGACTGCATCAGACCGACTCCCGGTGGTCGCGATGGTCGGAAACAGGGCCCTTGACGACCCCGGAGCTTTCGGGGTGGAACACAACGATGCGCTGACGGTAAGAGACCTGGGGTGGCTCCTGGTATGGGTGGCTACGGCACAGGAAGCTCTCGATACGGCTCTGATTTCCTATAGAGTTGCCGAGGACCAGAGCGTGATGTTCCCCCTGGCTATTGCTCTCGACGGAGGCTTCCTGACACACTCCCAACACATCGTCAAGATACCGTCCGCGGCTCAAGTACGACGGTTTCTCCCTCCGTATGCCCTCGGCAAAAGACGCCTTCACCCCGACAATCCGATATCGATTGCACCACAGGTAAACGAAGACTGGGTCATGGAGATCAGAAAACAGAATGCTGAAGCCACAAAGAAAGTACCGGCTGTTGTTGACAAGGCCTACAAAGAGTTCGAAGAGGTGTTTCAACGCTCGGTGGGCGACCCTTGGCTTGAGGAATACATGATGGAAGACGCGGAATTAGCGATAGTTGGCATGGGAACGCTTGCGATTACGGCGAAGGCGGCGATCAAGCGAATGAGGAAGCAAGGAGTCAAGGTCGGCCTTGTTCGTCAAAAGTGGTACAGACCATACCCGACTGAGAGGGTGAGGAAGGCTCTCTCAGGCGTCAGAGCGGTAGCGGTGGTCGACAGAGACTTCTCCTACGGTTCCCCCTTCTACGGAGGGGTCCTCTACAACGAAATTCGTTCCGCTCTCTATTCCTTGTCATCTCGTCCTATCATTACAAACTTCATTGCAGGGCTCGGGGGTCGGGAAATCTCCATAGCTGAGATAATGAAGATGCTTGAATTGACCGAAAAGGCTAAGCGGGAAGACAACCGAGACCAGGTGATGTGGATGGGAGTAAGGGAGTAGGGCAAGACTCTTGACTTCTGAAATTACCTTCGAAAAAATAAAGGGGATTCACAATGCTCCCAGAGAGGAGTTTTACTCATCCGGCCACAGAACCTGCGAAGGTTGCGAATCTGCGATGGTCATGAGGATGTTCAGCAAAGCTTCGGGTCCTCGAACTATTGCATTAGGCACCACGGGATGCATGTACGTAGCGAACACGGCTTACATGACGACTCCCTGGGTAGTTCCGTGGATGCATACTCAACTCGGAGCCGGGGGTTCCGCTGCGCTCGGAACTTCGGCAGGTCTCAGGGCGCTGATGAAGAAAGGAAAGATCGCGAAGGAGAAGATCAACACGATCGCTTTCTGCGGCGATTTGGGCGGAGCAGACATGGGCCTTTCTGCGATTTCTTCGGCGCTCCAGATGGACTACGACCTTCTCATAATACTCTACGACAATGAGTCCGCTGCAAACACGGATATTCAAGCGACCGGAATGACTACTTGGGGAGCCCAGACCACCTTCACCCCGACCGGCACAGTCAAGAAAATCATGCAGACAAGGTGGAAGAAGAATGTCGCCGGAATGCTCGCGGCTGGTCATCCGAATGTAAAGTATATCGCCACGGCCATCGCGTCTTTCCCGCCGCTCGATCTCTTGAACAAGGTCAGAAAAGCCCTGGCGGCCGGTGGACCAACTTTCATCCACACCCTAGACCCTTGCCCAAAGGGTTGGGACTACCATCCCAGATACTCGGACAAACTCGGCGAATTGGCAGCCAGGTCAGGAATCTTCCCCCTCTACGAAATTGAGAATGGCGTCGTGAAGATGACCTATCGTCCTCCACAACCCAAAGTCCCTGTGAAGGAGTATCTCGAGAAACAGGGTCGATTCGCGCACTTCGGGGCAGAAGATTTCGCGTACGTTCAAAGCCAGGTCGACGTCATGTGGAATGAATGGGAGATACCGGGGATAATACCAATGAAGAGCGGAGCTCTTCGGTAAAGCTACGGAGCGGAAGAAACCTAGCCTTCCCGATTCAAGAATGGAAACGTTCTGGGCTCAAGAGAGGCTTGATTTCATCCAGGCAATCTTCTCCTCTGATGATTGACCTCAAAATGTACGCGCTGGCAGGTGCGAGTGTGACACCAAGCCTGCAGTTTCCACTGGCAACGTAGAGGTTCTCGTAATACGGCACCCTTCCAATCACTGAGAATTGGTCGGGTGTGCAAGGGCGAAATCCGATACCTTCCTCAACGAGCCTCAATTTCGAAAGGTCGGTAACGTGTCGACTTACGATGTCGACCAACCACTTCTTCCTCCCCTCGCCGTAGTGCTTCTTGAAACCAACCATCTCGAAGAAGCTGGTTACTCTCAGAGTGTGGTCATCATGCTGTGCGATGCCAATTCCGTAGTCTTCCAACAGGGTAGGACGGGCAATTACTCTTCTTCCCCCGGTATCGTAAATCATGACGAGGCCGCTCGCAGGCAGGATTTCGGGTTCGAATCCGACTTGATTGCATAGCGTTCTAGTCCACGAGCCGGCCGATACTATGATCGAATCCGCCTCGAATACCTTACCATCTAACATGTACCGCGCTCTGGGCCTAGCTCCGTCGTCCAGCCTAGCTTCCTTGTCGAGAGTGATAACCACTCCCATCTCCTGGATTCTGGTTCTCAGCTGTTTGAACAACTTTGCAGGGTTTATCGAGAACTCGGACTCGACGAGTATCCCACCCTCCAGACCCTTGTAGCCCATCCGGCTTATCTCAGCTGGCTCGAGCAGTTTCCCCCCGAATCTGGTCGAGAAGGCCTTTGCATCCTCCACAGTCCGATACAGACCCACGACGCCTTTTGCGAGGTCCGGGTCGATATTCTCGGAAGAGAAGAATTCTTCGTACAGTCGGAGGCTCAGTTTACCAATCTTCATCGTCGACTCCTCGAAACCAGTCAGAGCCTTGCCGGAGGCTATTCTGAACCAGGACAGATGCGTTATTACCTGCATCGGACTGATGTACAGTGGTCCGCGCCTACCAATGACGGCACTGAGAAGCTGAAGCTTGCTCAACTGTGGAGTCGGCGCAAACGAAGGCGTCAACAAACCGGCGTTGTAGACAGACGCTTCCCTTCCAACGGGGTCCTTGTCTATCAAGCGGACCTCATACCCATCTTTCCTGAGATAGTATGCGAGGAACATTCCGGTTATCCCGGCTCCTAGAATTACGAGTTTCGGACTTGACGCCGTTTGATCGCCTCCAATGGATCGCCGAGGAATAGTTTTCATCCTTTCCGTCCCTTCGATTAGTCAACCCTTAAAGAAGAAACTCGTCCGTCGCATCCGTGCGAAAGCCAGTCTTCGGAGTGCGCCTACCCAATTCCGGTCCGTTGGCTTCTTCTGAGGCTTTGAGGAAGATTGCGGTCGCCGCGGATCAGCTAGGCTTCGGTGCGGTGACGGCCCATGATCACGTAACCTTAGGTCCAGGAGAGAAATACCCACTTCTCGGACGTCACGGCAGAGAAACTCGAGGAATTGGAAAGCCGAGGAGTGCCTACGAGTACGTTCTACGAGACCGTTAGCCTGTTGTCTTATGTGGCCGGGATCACTGAACGCGTGAAGCCGATACCCACCTGCTGGGTGCTTCCCTGGAGACATCCAGTACTCTTCGCAAAACAAGCGGCCACCCTCCACGAGTTATCGGGCGAGCGATTAATTTTCTGTGCGGCGATAGGGAAACCTTCGTTCTGATTTCGAGGCGATGGGTGTTCCACGGAACAGGAGGGGAAAGATTGCGAATGAATATCTGGAGGTCCTCAGAAGAATCTCACATCAAAGAAGCGTATCCTTCCAGGGGGAATTCGTCAGCTTCCCCGGAACCGAATTCTATCCCAAACCGAAGAACATGCTCATCTGGATCGGCGGGGCAGCGAATAAGATTTGCCTACGAAAGGGTTGCAAAATACGGAAACGGATGGTTCGGGAGTGGCGATTCCCCGGATGATTACATCAAGGCTCTTGCGGAACTGGACAGATACATGGAGAAGTACGGCAGGTCCGTCGACGAAATCGAGGTGGGGCAGCAGACAAAGTTCCCAGGATAAGATCTTCTTGCTCTTCTCGCCCCTGTAGTCAGGTTCCGCCCGCGGGCGATTCGGGTTCCCGAGGCCAGGCCTCCGATTTGGAACAGAAATGGAACGAAATTGGACATTTCAATAAATACCAAGGGAAAGAATTCGGGTCGTGCTTAGATTGGAAGTGCAGCGCAAGGGTGTCTCAAACGCGCCCTGGATCACATCCGTAATCGTGCTATTGATTTTGGCCGGGGCTGGTTTCGGTCTCTACTTGACCAAACCATCCGCTGTGTCGAATACGACTGAAGTGATGACCCACACTGAAGTAATGACCGAGACGAGACTGGGATCCGCTGTGTCGTTCACTCCGAAGGCGAACGTGATGGCGGCCGAGGGAATCCACAACGCCTACCTCATCGTCGTGCCTGTCGGGGGCGGAAACTGGGCTATTGAAATTCACGCCCAAGGACTCAAACCCACGGCTGGGACAGGGAACATCTACCTCGTAGAGGCGCAGCAGAAGAGCGGAGCGATGGGGACAGCGCCCATACATGCGCAGAACGCCACCGAATCCGAGTTTAGTGTGGGTAGGGATGGAATCGGGCAGTACTTCACAACCCTGAATCAGGATCCCCGAGCTACGTTCGAGAGCGTGTTGGTCGTTTTCCTGGGCGGCATGCAGATGAGTAACGCGACCGTCATAGCCACCGCAACTCCGTAAGAAGCCGCGTGACCCAACATCTTGACGGTAGATCGGGTGAAAGCGAGGGAGGTAATATTCCTGAATTCCGCATTCTTTGTCCTGGGATTCACTTTCGTATTCTCCATGGTGGGGGTTTTGCTGCAGACAGTTCTGTCGAAAGCATCGCTGGAAGCTGTGAATACGGTCAGGTTGATCGGCGGGTCGGTCATCGTAGCCTTCGGTCTTCTCATCATCGCGTCTGCAAAGTATGCGATACCATTCTTCGGCGTTGAGCATAAGATCCACGTGAGGAAATTCAGGAACAGCTATGTGACCTCCTCTGTATTCGGCATCGCGTTCGCCCTTGGATGGACTCCGTGCGTAGGCGCGATACTTGGTTCGGTTTACACCCTCGCTGCGGTATCCCCCGGACTGGGATTCCTCTACCTTATGGCTTTCTCTCTGGGGTTGGGCATCCCGTTCCTCATAGCGGGGACCTTCGTCTCGAGAGTATCAGGGTTTCTCAAAAGGGCGGGGCCCTTTCTGAGATACTTCAACACAGTAAGTGGGGTGTTCTTGATAGCGATTGGGCTGCTGGTAGTCACCAACTATATTGGCGTCCTGCAGATCTTCCTGAATAATGTCGGTCCGCTGGGGTCCCTGGCAAACCCGTTCGGTCAGTTTCAGCTCAACTTTCTGATAGCCCTATCTGCGGGGGTTCTGACATTCATTTCACCGTGCATACTTCCGTTGTTGCCCGCGTTCCTGGCGTTCGTCTCGGGTACATCCCCGGAGGCGGTCAGATGACGAAAATCAACGTATACGTTGTTGTCTTCGGCATCATTGGCATTGTTATCGTGGCGGCGGCTCTATCCGCGTTGGTCTCGAACCAGGGATCGGTGCCGACCGATCTATCAAAGGTACCCAATCGTGGACCGGCGCCCAACTTCCAGGGAATAGCCGCTTGGATCAATTCGCCCGTACTCAACCTCTCAGAGCTCAGGGGAAAGGTCGTCCTCGTAGACTTTTGGACTTATTCCTGCATAAACTGCATCCGGACGCTACCCTACCTGAACGCCTGGTATGGCAGGTATGGGAACAACGGACTCGTCATAGTCGGAGTGCACACGCCTGAATTTCAGTTCGAGAAGAATTACAGCAACGTGTTGGCAGCGGTCAAATCACTGGAAATAAAGTACCCTGTAGCTTTGGACAGCGGCTATGCCACCTGGAACGCCTACGGCAACCAGTACTGGCCTGCGGATTATCTCATAGATAAGAACGGTGACATAAGGGACATGCACATCGGCGAGGGTGGGTACAATGCGACAGAGATGTTGATTCAAGCGCTATTGCAGAATGCGGGTTATACAATCCGCGCCGGCATAACCGCAAACTCGGTGAACGGGACGAATGTGAAATTTTCGCAAGTAGGAACCCCGGAGATTTACGTTGGTTACAGCACCGCGCGGTTACCGATTGGGAATCCCCAGGGATTTTCGCCGGGTCAGGTTGTAAGCTACACCTTGAGCGGACCGATGCAGAACAATACAGTGTACTTCTCAGGAAAATGGTACAACGCTCCAGACAGCGTGATCTCGGCGGGTAGCGATTCAAAACTATTCCTGATTTACAAGGCCAAGAATGCGAACGTCGTGGCGCAGGGGAATTCCAGCCTGATCATCGTAAAGTTGGATGGGAAGAACCTCTCACAGACCTATCTCGGGAGCGATCTGGTGTTGCGTGACGGCGCTGCCTCTGCAAGCATAAGTTCGGCGAGACTCTACAACATCGTAGGCGCTCCTTCTTATGGATGGCATGTGCTGGAGATAATAGCCAGCCCCGGGTTTAGATTGTACACTTTTACGTTCGGCTAGAAGATTCCAAGCCCGAAGAAATGATCACAAACGTGCGGGCCGGTATGGCGTTCAGCCGTAGGCAGGATATCTGGTCTTAAGAAGCCTGTGCATCTCCGACGCAAGTTGGTCATCAATTTCCTTCTGTTTCTCGGATAAAACATCTTTTCTTGAGCTAGTTAGGACGAAGGGCCCTTCCGCGTAGTGTCCTCCCCCTTCTGGGACAACAGTTTCTGACCTGAGCAGTGACAAGAAGCTGGCCAACCTCTTGTCACTCGGTGGAAAGCCCTCGCCTCCGAGCGTCCGGAGAACCAGTTCACGTGAAACCTTCCTGTAGCCATATGGAAACGGGTTTTCTGACTTCAATCTTGGTTCCGCCTCAACTGGAGAGCCGATGACGATTGGGACGGGCTTGAATAACGAGTCTATCTTGAGCATCCAAGCTTCGTCTGGCCCTGAAACGATGGCGTCGTAGAACCCGTGCTCCGGTGATGGTGATATGACGAAACTCCACTCCTTATGGTTCTTGAAGTAGCTCTCGAGTATGTCTTTCCTCAGGCCCTCCCCACTCAGTAGCTTCATGTTTCTCCCCGACTGATTGGAACGTAATAAGGTCTCGCACCGTATTGCGGTAGTGTAACTTGACGAGGTTTTGAGTGGATTGTCTGGCCCTCACTCACCATTCTGTCATCTCTCCACCACTCTCAAGACTATCACGCTCTTGTCGTCGTCATACCCAGTAACACGGGCTTTTGCCTCCTGGATGATGGAATCTACCACTTCGCTGACCTCCGGCATGCTCAGGAGTTGATGGACGAATGAAACACGAAGGACGTGCTCTACCCCGTCGGATGCTACTATTACCATGTCCTGATCTTTCAGCTGAAGGCTTGTAGAGTGAACGTGAATGGTCTCGGGGTAGCCTATCACTTGGGTGATGTAGCCATGGGGGCTCTTGTCCTCCTGAATCAGGCCACGCATGTTCTTTGCCCTTACAAGGTAGGCCGGGCTGTCGCCTACGTTTCCAACTAGGAGGCGGCCTTCGTCGACGGCGACCGCGGTAAGAGTCGTCTCCCCTATCGTACTGTCCTCTTCCCTTCTCCTTACTGCAATCTGGTGCACTTTGCCTATTGCAGCGACAAGGTCCCCCGAGAAGTACTCGCGCAGGAGGCTCAGCGCCAGTTCTGCGGCGACGGCCCCGCTGCCCTGCGAGGAGTGCGTCACTCCGTCAGCGACAGCGAAGAGTCCGACCTTGTCGTCAGCCAGTATCCTGTCCTCGTACGGGTGCGCGCTCCCTGGGATCGAGCGCGCGGCGACTTCAAGCAAGCCAGGATGGCTCAACGAACACCAGTGTAAGATGTTTGTGGACTCTCACAACAAAGTGCGGCGGGTTCGCGAGTTCGTAGAACCCCTTCGGTCGAGGTGTGAAGCTCGATGCGACCGACGGCCAGAACCTAAATAGGACTTCTGGGTCTTCTCGATTTCACTTGCAAGTACCGTCTCATATGTACATAGACGGAAGGTGGGTCGATTCCGGAGACTCTGCGACACTGGAGGTACTCAACCCCGCCAATCAAGAGGTCTTGGCCTTGATTCCGAAGGCTTCCAGGGAGGATGCACGGAGGGCAATAGACGCGGCCTTCGAGGCCAGGGAGAGGGCTTCGAAACTCGCCGCTCATGAGAGGTCGAGGATCCTGCTGAAGGTGGCCTCGCTCCTCGAACAGAATTCGCGGGAGATGGCTGTGCTGATAGCGAGAAACGTGGGGAAGCCGCTGGTAGACGCAGAGGCGGAGACTGCTCGAGCTGTGCTCACTCTCACTTTCGCAGGAGAAGAAGCGAAGAGAATCTACGGCCAAACGATACCGCTCGACGCACACCCTATCCCGGCCGGGAACGAGAACAGGCTGGGGTTCACAATCCGCGAACCGGTCGGGGTCGTCGGGGCGATTTCTCCGTTCAACTTCCCGCTCAACCTTCTGATGCACAAGGTCGCCCCCGCGATAGCAGCTGGAAATACCGTGGTCGCGAAGCCACCCAGCGACGGGCCACTCCCTGGCCTTATGGCCGCGAAGCTCTTCGAGGAAGCGGGATTGCCAAACGGGTTTCTCAACGTGGTGGTAGGGCCCGGCGAGGTCGTGGGGGACGAGATAGTGACCAGCGACAAGGTGAACGCAATCAGCTTCACAGGCGATAGCGAGACGGGCAGGCAAATTTCGGAGAAGGCAGCGAGGACAAACAAGAAGGTGATACTCGAGCTAGGAGGACACAACCCGATGATCGTCCTGGACGACGCGGATGTCGGGGCCGCGGTCAGCTCGGCGGTCGCGAGCACCTTCGGATACTCTGGTCAGGTCTGCACCGCGACGAGGAGGATAATCCTCTCGGAAGGGGTTAGGGGCAAGTTCCTCGCCCACTTCGAGGAATCGGTAAACAAGCTCAGGGTTGGGAACCCCCTTGAACGGACGACCAACGTAGGCCCGATAATCAACCGCAGGGGCCTTGAGAAAATCGAGCGTCTGGTCGAAGATGCTACGGCCAGGGGCGCGGTCGCAAAGACGGGCGGCGCTCGTCTGGTCTCTGGCGAATACTCGAGGGGGAACTTCTACGCACCCACGGTCCTGGACAAAGTGGATAAAGGGATGGAAATCGCCTCAAAGGAGATATTCGGTCCTGTCGCGGCCATCATGAAGGTCACGCGCGAGGAGGACTTCGCTGATGCAGCCAACAGCACGGTCTACGGGCTGCAGGCTTCGATCTTCACTTCGAATTTGGCACGTGGAATCAAGCTCGCAAAGAAGGTGAAGGCAGGCGCCGTGCTCATCAACGACAGGACGAACCTTCGGTGGGACAACGCTCCGTTCGGCGGAGTCAAGATGAGTGGGATGGGGAGGGAGGGCGTCAGCCTCGCGGTCACAGAGCTGACGGACCTGAAGTTCATAGTCGTGAACTTGGGCGAGTCCTGAAGGCGGCTCCGCGGGTCCGTAGCCAGGCTCATAGGAATTGCGTACGGGGCCACCGCGCCGAGGACGAGCCCGAAGACAAGGTGCGCCACAAGGCTACCTCCACCTTCGTGCTCATTCCCAGCAAGGCATCAACATGGCCATCATCGGCATGAAGAAAACGGCCCAGCGTAGGCTGATGGTTCAAAACATATATCGGCTTTCCAGATGACAAGTGCAAACATGATGACGACCGCAGAGTCCGTTATCGAGGCGGTACCCGCGAAGGATGGCAGGCCGAGCGTGACGTATCGTTTCTCCGGAGACGAGTATCTCCTCATCGAGTTCGGCGATATGACGACAGACTTCTTCTACAACCTTCGTGCGATGGGGCTGGGAGAGCGGGCGAAAACAATCCCTGGTGTGATAGAGACGGTCCCAGCGATGCGGTCGCTTCTGGTCCACTTCGACTCGCTCCAGATCGGAATGAATGAACTCCTCGTGAAGCTGAAGGAGATCGAGGAGAGCATCGAGAGCGTCAGCGACCTGGTGATCCCTTCCCGGCTGCTGAGGCTACCCGTCGCCTACAGAGACAAGCACACCACTGAGTTCATCGGGAGGTACGCGAAGCTGAGACGTCCCGACGCGCCTAACATAATGGACGGTCACAACATCGGATACGTGGCGAAGTACAACGGGGTCAGCATAGAAGAGATGATCAGGCTGATCGGGTCAAACCAGTATTGGGTAGCGATGCTCGGCTTCTGGCCTGGTCTTGCGTTCATGACGCCGTTGGACATGAGGGCGTATCTCACCGCGCCCAAGTACAACCCGAGCAGGCCATGGACTCCTGAAGGAGCCTTCGGGATCGGAGGCCCAATCGTGGCGATATACCCCATAGAGTCGCCGGGCGGGTACCAACTTCTCGGAAGGTCGATCCCCATCTATGACCTGAAGCAAAGGAACCCAGTCTTCAGGAAGAATCCGGTCCTCTTCCAGCCTGCCGACCGAATCGAATGGGAGGAGGTGACGGACGACGAGCTCGAGGAGCTCAGGAAGCAGGTCTTCGACGGCACTTACAGATACAGGGTCTACCCGTACGAATCATTCAACGTCAAGAAGTACCTCGAGTTCTTGGAGGACACCAAGGAAGAGGCACGGGCTTTCGCAGCTCACGCCGAGGAAGCCAGAAAGGGGATAGCCTTCCCGTAGCGTCGGAAGCGTTTCTCTTGCACGTTCGCTGGTAGCTGTGCTTTAATTATCTCGTTTGCTTAATGAATTGATGATGGCAACGAGTCTCGAGAAGGAACTGAGATTGATCCGTGAACGACTCGATTCGATTGAAGATGCCTTGGGACTCCTCGCAAGCGACTTCGGCGAGGGGCGCTGCTTAAATAGGTATTACGCGTAATACCTTTTGATGAAAGTAGAAGAGACCCGGGTCACGAGCAAACATCAAACCACTATTCCAAAGAACGTTAGGAAGCATCTCAAACTCCAGCCCGGTCAGAGCGTTCGGTGGCACGTCGTAAAGGAGATGGTGGTAGTTGACGTGCACAAGAAGCTGCCAAACCCCGTGAAGTTCCTCACGTCGCAGGTGAAACTCGACCTCGATGCGGTGAAGCTCGTCAAGGAAACCCGAGAAGAGTCCTCATGATCTATGTTGACACAAACGTAATCGTTTATGCGATCGAGAACCATCCGAGATACGGCGCAAGCTGCAAGAAGATTCTCGAAGACGTTCAGGAGGGTAGACTCGAGGCAGCCTGCTCTGTGCTCGTCTTGGTCGAGCTGATAAACGTCCTGAAGAAAGTCAACGATGTCCTATCGAGAGAGCGAAAATCAACCCTGAACTTGGGGGCTAACATCGAGGCTGTAATGTCATTACCCGTAACGTGGCTGGACCTCGACTTCCTCGTCATTGAACGCGCCTCCTCTTATTCGTATGACGTCGGCGGAATCGACTATGTCCATATTTCGTCGATGGAACTCAACTCGATAACTGAAATAATCAGTGCCGACCGAGAGCTTGACA
>VBPK01000202.1 GCA_005877225.1 Nitrososphaerota archaeon | reverse complement strand
AACTGGTGCCGCTGGTCAGTATATCGCCTCTTGCGAGGGAGAGACTCTCCCAGGTCCTGAAGAACGAGAAGGCGGAGGACTCCTACCTGCGGATAGAGGTTTACGAGTCGGGTGGGTGTGCGTGCAGCGGAGGCTACCGGTACGCGATGAGCCTTGAGAAGGATCCTCGCCCGAGCGACATAGTCGAGAAGGTTGACGGCTTGACGGTGATGGTCGACGGGAGAAACGCGGACCTCATCAGGGGCTCGAAAATCGACTATCACGAGAGCCTTCAGAGGAGGGGGTTCAAGATCGAGAACCCAAACGTTCGTTCGGATTCCTGCGGCTGCGGGGCCCACTAGTCTGTAGCAGTTCTGTTAGTCTTAGTGCGTTCATTGCATATATTCCAGGGGACGCTATCCGGCCTTTAGTGAAATTTGTCGCGATTTTCCGATTCAAGCGCGCCAGGTCCGCGTCTCCGAAGGCGGGCCTGTCGTCTAGTCTGGTAGTCTCCCCATTAATGGAGGCGTCTAGCACTTTTCCAGGAGGTCGGTTTCCGTTCATGCCCAACATCTCATAGTGATTGAAGTATAAATGCGCCAACAGTGGGATTTGAGCATACAATTAGACGCCCGAACTTGGAGGCGTTAGTTGCAACTTTTGGATTTTCAGGCGAAGCGTCCGAATAGGCATCTAGGCGCGTGCGAGTCAGGGCCTGAACGGGGAGACTTCCTTTTGCCGCTGGGTACTGTGGGCGTTGATTCTTGTTCAGCGTAGTATTGCCTGGGTTCTACCCTAAGAAATGGTCAGCCGGCTCTGATACGTGACGACTACAGAGGGAGATTCCGCTGCGCCCTTGCTTAGGGGTTCGAATCCCTTCCGGCCCATTGAAACTATTAAGAGAATCCTTTTGTTGGAAACGCTCTGCCTACAAAGGGAAAGGCTGGACGCGCCGCCGTTTGTGGCTTAGGAAGACGCCCTCGACCCCGGTCAAGACCGCCATCACACGGACCCTTCCATGCATGTTCTCCTCGATTCTGGCGCCCCAGACGAACTTCACTCCCGGTCGGAGACCTTTCATTATCTCCTCGCCCGCGGCTTCGACCTCCTCAAGCGTCACGTCGCCTCCCCCTGTTACGAGCAGCAGCGCTCCGTGCGACTTCGACGGGTCGCGCACGGCCAGGAGCCTGCTGTCTATCGCCTTCCTTGCAGCTTTCTCGATTCTTCCCTTGCCAGAAGACTCGCCCACGCCTATGGCGGCCAGCCCTCTTCGCTCCATTATCGCCTTCAGGTCTGCGTAGTCGATGTTGATGAGAGACGGTGTGGTAATGGTCTCAGTGATGCCCTTCACGAATTGGCCGACCAGTTCGCTCGCCACTCCCAGCGCCTGCTCGAGAGGTAGATCACCCGCGACCTTGGAGAGCCTGGTATTGTCTATCGCGACCACGGTGTCGCAGTACTCCCGAAGCTTCTCGAGGCCCTTCTTGGCTTTCTTGTACCTGTACCTCTCGAAAGAGAAGGGAAGCGTGACGACGCCGATCTTTAGGATGCCTTCTCCTGGGAGCGCCTTCGCGAGCACGTTTATGGCACCAGTACCGGTCCCTCCCCCCAAACCTGCGCAAAGGAGCAGTATGCGCGACCCAGCTACCGCCTCTCTCAGCTCCTGGAGGCTCTCGTAGGCCGCCTTCTCACCCACATCAGGATGACCACCTGCTCCCTGACCGTGGGTGAGCTTCTCGCCGATGAGAATCCTTCTGTCGGCTCTCGTCACCCTCAAGTGGACCGCGTCGGTGTTGGCGGCGACGAGTTTGCCTCCAGCCATGCCCTTCTCCTTTATCCAAGAGACAATGTTGCTGCCGGCTCCGCCCAGGCCGACGACGCACACCATGGGACGTGCAGCTGCCGCAGCCGCTGCCATCCTGTCAGCTTCCGACAAATCTTGAGACGCGGGATTTCCCTCCACGGCACTTGCGTCTTTTCGAATGTCATTCATAAACAATAAGTGGTATGAACGACGAAATATCAAGCCAGCCACAACCCTCAAAAGAGCAGGAAAGGGGAAGATCCGTCCTGAGTTCTCACATGAATGCATCCCTTCCGTCCCACAGCTTTCAAGGAGTGGGTCCCTCGTCTTTTACCTTGGTCTCGTCCCACTTGGACGGGTCAGGGGTCCCGAAGTGTCTGACCAGCTGCGGGAACCCGACGAAATTGAAGGACAGCGCCAGGGTCGAGTCGTCCATTCCCCCCTACCTCATGGTCAGCATGATCGCCCGGTCCCTGACGGAGAGACGGCCCACTTCCAGCACCTTCCGGAGCATGGCGTCGAACTGGTTCGCCGTGACCTGCTGGCTCACCTCCGAGGCTTCCCTCCTGACCTTTATGTTCGCCTCCGGGAGGGAGACGAAGTTCTTCCTGTAGAAGGCCCTGATCACGCAGTAGTACCTGATCCTGGAAATGTCGGCGAGGCCGTCTAGGGAGGGGCCCTGGGCCCACTCGAGGAGTGTCCGGAGGTGCTTGACCAGAGTGAGGTTGTTCCCGTTCAGGCACTCTTCGATCCATCTGTCCGGGTCCTCGTCGAGGCCCTTCTCCTTCCTCCACTTCAGGTATGCCTGGAAGATGTAGAAGTCCGTCTTCTTCGGGGTCCTGCCGAGCCAGTCCTGGACGGACCTGTGCTGGAGCAGGGACTCGAGCCGCTGCCGGTAGAGCCAGGGTTTGGGGGGCATGGTTGGGGTTTCGCTCCTGGAGATTAGGCTCCATGAACAATTAAGGCAAACCGTCCGGTTCGAGATCGAGAACCCCAACGTCCACACCGACGCCTGCGGGTGTGGCGGACACTAGCTAGTGACACCCTCCCACGACTGAGGTCGTGGGCTTCCAGCGGTGAGCATCCATTCTCGCCGCGTATAGTTCCTGCTTCAATGACCAGGCTTGCGACCCCAGTTGTCTGTCGTGATAGAGGCCCAGTCTCCACAGGCTTGAGTTCGGGCGTGTCCCGCCCTACGTGTAGTT
>VBPK01000201.1 GCA_005877225.1 Nitrososphaerota archaeon | reverse complement strand
CTCGACATTTATCGTGATGTTGTACTGCTTCTCGAACTGGAGCAGGGGTGCGAGAGGCTTGCCGGTGGTGGAGTTCCACAGGTCTGTAAAGACCAACCCTTGGTCAAATGTGATGAGATTAACCGTGGCACCGCTCACACCCGTGATCCCCGTGGATGTGCTAGAGGTGGAGGTCGATGACGGGTTCGTCCCCCCTATGTTAGTCGCGGCAAGATATCCGGCAAATCCCACCACAAGCAGGATGACGATAGCGGCAACGGCCACAAGTGTACGGGAGACGGCCCTCCGCTGGCTCCGCACAATTCCGTTCGAGGGCGAGCACCCTATTTAACTATTGAGAACAATCCGAGGGGTATCAGGTCGCCACGGTTCGTTACATGCTCGACGAAAGTTAATAATCCGACACATGCAGTAACGGAAAAGGATGGCCAGCGTCCGTCTGAAGGAGATCACTAAGCGATATGGCAAGGTAGTCGCGCTCGATCATCTCAGCCTCGATGTCAACGATGGAGAGTTCGTCGTAATGCTGGGTCCATCGGGTTGCGGGAAGTCGACCGCCCTCTATACCATCGCCGGGCTGGAACGTGCGGATGAGGGCGAGATATACATCGGAGACAGGATGGTCAACGAAGTCGAACCGAAGGAGAGGGACATCGCACTCGTCTTCCAAAATTACGCGCTGTACCCTCACATGACGGCTGAACAGAACATCGCATTTCCTCTGAAGATGCGCAGGGTGGAGGAGGCCGAGGTGAGCAGCAGAGTGAAGCGGATCGCAGAGACCTTGAGGATCGACCATCTGCTGGCACGAAGGCCGGCGCAGATGAGTGGGGGAGAGGCGCAGCGCGTCGCACTGGCTCGGGCTATGGTCAGGGAACCCGTCGCCTTCCTGATGGATGAACCCCTCTCCAATCTCGACGCCAACCTTAGACTTCACATGCGAGCAGAGCTCAAGAGGCTACAGAAGGAGCTTAAGGCTACGACGATCTACGTTACCCACGATCAGGCCGAGGCTATGACGATGGGCGACAGAGTCGCGGTCATCAGTCACGGGCGACTGCAGCAGTTCGGCACCCCCGACCAGATTTACTCACGCCCGCGAAATTCGTTCGTTGCGAGTTTCGTTGGCAGCCCGCCGATGAACCTAATCGAGGGTGAGCTGCAGTTGAACGGACACCAGATATCCTTCGCTTCGAATGACCTGACCCTGCAGCTGCCAGAGCTCGCAGGCTCGGCACTTCGGAGCGAGACGGCTCCCTCTAAAGTCAGTCTTGGAATCAGGCCAGAGGACCTCACAACGACCGCAGAAACCTGGAGCATCTTTGCCCAGGGGGTGGTCTACGTGGTCGAGCCGCTGGGTTCTCATTCAATCGTCGACGTCCAGGTTGGAGATACAATCCTCAAGGTGCAGGAGGGCGCCCGATACCCTCATGACATAGGCGACAGAGTGGAGTTGCGTTTTCGGACAGAAGGACTGCACGTCTTCAGGGGAACAGGCGGGGAGGCCGTGTTTTGAAGGAACATCATCAGCTAGAGGCAGGCGGTGGAGAAGAGCCAGGATGCCAGTGATGACAAAAGCGGAGATGGAAAAGTTCCTCTCGGGGCCGCTCATCGCCAAGGTTGCGACCGTGAGGGCGGACGGATCTCCGTTCCTCGTTCCTGTATGGTACGAGTGGGACGGCGAGGCATGCTACCTGGTGATAAGACAGAGGGCGAACTGGCTGAAGAATATCAAGCATGAGCCGAGAGTGACGGTGCTTCTCCATAACGACAGGCCCCCTTACCAGAAAGTCATCATCGAGGGTGACGCCCGAATAGTCGGTGGCAGCTTGCAGGACTGGATAGAAATAGGCAAGAAGATGGTCAAGAGGTACTACGGCCCCAAGGCTGGCATCTCCTACCTGAAAGGTTCAATTGATCAGCCCAGATTCACGGTGAAGATCTCGCCAACGAAGATAACAACATGGGTGAACCCCCCTGCTTCGGTGATCGCGAAGAAACCCAGACTGGCGTGGCACCCACGCTACTATTCTCGGGCGAGCGAGTGGTACAAAGAACACTCTAGAGAAAGGAGAAGCAAAGGGCCCATTAAGGGTTAAGGTACTTCTTCGGCACCCCGACCGCGACGGTCCAGAAGTTGCCAATTCTGACCTGTGATACGAGAGTCAGCAAGCCGAAGGCAAGCCAGCGGTCTACGCTATAGTCAGTCTCGAGCCATAGAATCAGGTTCATGAACGCCATGCGCATGGCATCCTCCAGACTTCTCGCAGCCTGGGTTGCGGCGACCGCATAGAGCGTCGAATCATCTTCTAGCCTCGGCCACTCGATCGCCTTGTTTCTTATTACGTCGATCTTCAACCGGGTCCGAGCAGGCATCTCGACGGCGGCCCCCGAGAGTTCTCCGTCGCCCTGCACAGCGTGAACGTCGCCGAGGTGCAGCAGCGCATCATCGACTCTCACCGGCAGGTACACTGTGGCCCCGACGGTGATCTGGCCGAGGTCAATGTTTCCTCCGTGCGGGCCAGGGAGCCAGCTGAGGTAAGACTCCATCGGATCGGCCGTGCTTATCGTGCCGGTCATGGGGCGGTATGGAATGGCGAAGTCCCCGAAGCGTACTTTGCCGTCGCTGATTGGGCAGACTCGAGTGCCGTGCGGAACCGCATCGTGACCCAGGAAATTGCTTGAGAGGTCGGTGTCGTACTTCGACGCGTACCAGAACGAGACGATCCTTGTGGAACCCTGCCCTGTCAAGGGTTGAATGTCCTCAATCTTAACGGCCAGGGTGTCTCCCTTCTTCGTTCCTCTCAGATATATCGGGCCTGACTGGGGGTTCGAGTGTGGCATCTTCTGCAGATCACGCCTGTCTTCTTCTTTTCTGATTTGGCCAGAGAATGCGTCTTCCGTCTCGACGACCACCTCCTCTCCCGGGTCTATCGCGAGTCTGGGCTTGTTGTGCGGACTTATGGTGTAGCAGAACTCGCCCTGATCCGCCAAGGTCAGTTCTTTCAGAGCCTACTCGCCTTCAAACGAGTCTGTTTCACATAAAAGCGTATGCGGGCCTTGCTCGCTC
>VBPK01000200.1 GCA_005877225.1 Nitrososphaerota archaeon | reverse complement strand
GGGATGAAGTTGAAGCGGTCCTTGGGCAGAAGGCCGGGAGTCGCAAGCCGGATATCCTCTTCGCTCGCTTTACGCTTAAAGAACCTGTAGAGCAGCATCAGGTCGATACCGATGACTACCGTCCAAAGGCCATCAGCGAGGACTTCCGCCAGACCGAGCACCGAGATCAAAGTTCTGGTGAGTCCGTAGCCGACTATCCACGCGTCGAAACTCATGCATATTCTTCTGAATGTCTCCACCGAGACCCTCCTGACGATGAAGATTCCCATCGGGATTCCGATCAGAACGGGTGGAGCAATTATCGTGAACAGGGATAAGCTTGTCGCACTGAAGAGGCCCAAGAAGAAGTAAGAGACCGATGTCAGGTAGGATTCTGTGATTCTGATCTGGGCCAGAGATGCTTTGAATTCTGCTTTCTTTAGCCCCTGATTGTTCCAGAAGAGTGCGATGGGAGGACCTGAAATCGTCGTAAGGGAATACAACACTCCGATTCCGACTCCTAGTGGTACCCCGACCGCCTTTTCGTTTCTTATCGGTCTTCTGATACCCGCAGCCTGAAGGAGGATGAGCGGCAGCAGCACAACGTAGACGAATAATCTGATCCAGATAGGGGCGATGGCGCTCAAAGCCAGGCTTCCGACGAACACCCCCGGTACCAATGCCCCTATGATTGGCAAGTTTCTTTTCGTGACAGCCGCGATGTTCTTCCTGCCGGAGAAGCCGAGCATGGCCGTGTTCAGAACCGCCTCGAGCAGTACGAATGCGGGATTGAGTATTCTGCTAACAACGACGAGGAGGGCGAGAGGAGTTGAGATTGAGGAGTAGCCGTATCCCAAGCCTCCATTGATAATCGAGGCTACGAATGAGAGCACAAAGAAGAATACGATTATGTCGACTCCGAAGGGGAAGGACATCCTACTTCCACGAAGATTGTCGAGGCCTCAGAAGTTCGTCCGCTCTATCCGGCAACCTGGCTCTTCTTCTTCTAGCCTCTGTTGTCTTGATGTGTCGCGGAGAAGAAGCGAAACCCGGGATGGGGAGCGTTAATTCGAACACCCGGATCGCCCTATCTCAGATGTCCAAGAGCCGCAAGTCTGGCGAGGACGACTCGAGCGCTTTCCTCCGGCGTCTGGCTTTCGGTTTCCACAACAACTTCCGGGGCTGGAGGCTCTTCGTAAGGGTCCTGCATTCCCGTCATATTTCCAATCTTGCCCTCCGACGCCTTCCGGTAGAGCCCCTTTGGGTCTCTAAGTCTGCACGTCTCTAGGGAACACTTCACGTAGACCTCGACGAAGGTCCCTATCGTCTTGCGAGCGTACTCTCTCGTAGACCGATACGGTGAGACGAAAGAAGCAAGCACCACGATACCATTTCTTGCGAGGAGTTGACAGACGTCGGCGACTCTCTTCAGGTGCCTCTCCCGATCTTCTCTCGAGAAACCTTCATTGGGACTCAGCCAAGTTCTTACTTCGTCGCCATCCAACAGCTCGACCTTCCGACCTCCCTTGGCAAGGGCCGTCTGGACTACCTTCGCGATAGTCGTCTTTCCAGAGCCGGGCAGCCCAGTGAACCACACAACGTAACCATCTGCTGTCAATTGGGGCAAGCTAGATCACGAGAGTTTCGCTGCTCTCCCCCGCATGTCATCTGGTATCGGAACTCCGAAGAGGTTGAGGATCGTCGGTGCGATGTCTTCCGCGTGCATTCTCGTGACTTGGCGACTCCAGTGGCCCTTCGGATTGTGATAGAGGAAGAGACCCTGCATCGAATGAACTGAATCGTCTTGCCCTGTATCGTTCCCTGACAGGTATACGGAGTTGTGGCCGACACTTCCCGCGGACTTCCAGTTGAGGTCGTCAAGGTAGACCATAAGGTCCGGCTTGTCTCCCCTCGCAACGCCGTACAAGTCGTTGGGTTCGAAGACGGTATTCCTCATCGGTCTGCCATCGGGGTCTCGGATTTGAGAGATTCTCGTCCTCAGTTCACTTTCTATCTGCGGGACTTCAGAAGGGGGGACTATTCCGCTTGGTTCCCTCCCCTTGATGTTGAGAAAAATTCTCGCGTAATACCCTCCCCATCCCCAGGCCCTTGTCTGAGTCCAGTCCACATCTGCCTTCTCAAACTCAGTCACCTTCGCAGGAGGCCTGACGAGCTTCAGAAAACCTTCCTTCTCCAGCCACTGATTTATGCAAAACGCACCCCTCATCGCCTTTGAGCCGTGGTCGGAAAGAAGGAGGACATGCGCATCCTGACCGGCAGCTTCGAGAAGTTCTCCCATAACCTCGTCGAATAACGCGTAGTACTCTTCCGCTATTCCTTCGTACCTGTTGCCTTTAACGTACTTTGGATGGTCGGGGTCGAAGAACTTCCAGAAGGCGTGGTGAAGCCTGTCGAATCCGATTTCGTGAAGAATGAAGAGGTTCCAATTTTTCTCCCAGGCCAGGTACCTCGCGAGTTTGAACCGTTTTTCCATCATTTCGAAGAGTCTCTTCTTCATAGAGTCCCTGTCTTCCACGCTGAGCGTCACGTCGAAGACGTAGTCCCCGACGACGCTGCGAACCTCGTCCTTCAGCGAGAGGGGGAAAGTGAACTCCTTCTCTGGCCCGGGAGTAATCATGCAAGTCACAAGATTGCCGTTGATTGCCCGTGGAGGGTAGGAGGGGGGGAGACCTATCACGCGTGATTTCAGCCCTCTTCTGCCGAGGATGTCCCAGACCGTTGGCTCCTCGACATGACTGGAATTGACGATATAACCCTCCTTGTAACTGAAGCCTCTTCTGTGCCTGAAGCCGTAAATCCCGAGAGCGCCCGAGTTCTTCCCCGTCATCATCACCATCCACGCGGGGACTGTGATGGGAGGATGGCACGTCTCGAGGGTCCCGTGCGTTCCCCTCACTGTACAGCCTCTTTGTGTTTTGGTAGCGAATTGAGCAACTTGCCAAAGAGAAGTTCTGGGGGTACTGAGTCGAGGCCGATGACGAGCAACTTGTCCAAGCGATATCACTCGACGAAGGCGGGGGTGTGGTTCAGAATCGCGTCCACCACCTCCGGCCTCATGAACTCCTTTGGAGGCCTCTGACCACTCGAGAAAATCTCTCGCAACTTCGTGCCGCTGAAGTTCAGCCTATCGTCGGGCCCGTGAGGACAGATCTTCTCGTTAGCGATGCCCGCGCACTTCTT
>VBPK01000199.1:1518-4804 GCA_005877225.1 Nitrososphaerota archaeon | reverse complement strand
CGAGGCCGCGAAAAGGCAGGCCGGTATGAAGGGTACGCTATCCTCCTTCGACCTGGTCGAGGCCGATGATACCTACTCCTACAAGCTCTTACAACATCTGGCCTCGCTGGAGGGAAGTGAGAAGGGTGTGACGGAATTAGTGAGGGGCAGTAGAGGAGGGGGGAGACCGTACGTCAACGCGAGCGGCGGGTCCCTGGGAGTCGGTTACCTGATTGAGGCGACGGGACTCCACAAGATCCTCGAGTGCGTTCTCCAGATTCGCAACGAGGCCGGAGGAAATCAGGTGAAGGGAGTTGAGAGGGCTCTCGCGCTCTCCTGGCGTGGAAACCCGACTGCGACGGGAGCGGTCGCAATTCTATCCAGGTGAAAGAGACGAAGAGAAGGGTCGCGGTTATTGGAGCGGGGATGACCCTCTTCAGACGAAGGATGCTGGAGACGGGGAGAGAACTCTCCTTCGAGGCTTGCAGGATGGCTCTGGACTCGGCTGGGATGAGCAACGACGACGTCGAGTCGGTTGTCCTCGGGACTGCGCCCGATGCATTCGACGGCATCCACATGAAAGGCGAGTATCTGATGGACGGCGCTGGTGGGACGAACAAACCGTACACGAGGGTCTACGTGGGCGGGGGGACCGGCGTCTTCACCCCGATTGCGGGATGGTGGCACATCGCATCAGGCCTCTTCGACACTTGTATGGTCGTCGCAGAAGAGAAGATGTCACCTCTCCATCCTCACCCGCAATACGCCTTCTGGAGCATCTTCGACCACACGCTCGAGAGGCCGCTCGGCGTAAACCTGCTCTGGATCTTCTCGCTCGAGATGAGGAGATACATGCACGCATACAACGTGAAAGAGGAGGATATAGCCCTCGTCTCGGTGAAGAACAAGGCGAACGCCCTCGACCACCCGTGCGCGCAACTCGGCGCGAGGATCACCGTCGACGATGTAATGAAGAGCGAGCCGATTTGCTCCCCCGTCAAGAGGCTCGACGTCTCACCCCCTTCAGATGGAGCCGCGGCGGCGATCCTCGTTTCCGAGGAGGTAGCGAGGAAGTACACAGATGACCCTGTCTGGATTGATGGAGTAGGGTGGAACGTCGACACGCAGTACTGGACGAACAGGGACCTCTACTATCCGCAGTATTTGGAGGAGGCGGCGAGGATGGCCTACAAGATGGCGAAGATTGATAATCCGAGGAAGCAGATAGACTTCGCGGAGGTCTACGATCCTTTCGACTACAAGGAACTCCATCACCTGGAAGGGGTTCTGCTAGCGAAGAAGGGGGAAGCACCCAAGATGACGAAGGAGGGAATCACGCAGCGAGACGGTGATCTCCCAGTCAATCCGTCCGGGGGCTTGTTAGGGGTCGGGAACCCAATCGCCGCGGCGGGAATGATGAAGATCTGCGAACTCTTCTGGCAGCTTAGGGGCGAGGCAGGAAAGAGGCAGGTCAAGAAGGAAGTTACAACTGGACTGGCAAACGGTTGGGGAGATCTTCTCCAAGTCGGGACAGTCGTCATCATGAGGAGATAGGAGTTTTCCGCTTCTTCACCCATTTTTTGCCTTGTTTCTGATAGTACTTGGTCCATTCAGTGGCTGCACGCTTGGCTCCGCATTTCTCAATGTAAGAGATTGCCTCCATTAGCTTACGCTGCTTGTCCCCATCGGCAAAGCCGATTGTATTCGAGAACCCCCGGGCGTCTTCGAATCCCGACAGACTCAGCAACCATCCGGAACTGCGCGCCACCGCAAGGTTGGTCTTTTTTCCTTCCGGGATGTTGAGCCTTATCCGAGCTGGATGGAACCCAAAGATAGAAAGGAGTTTTCTGGTAAACATGAGGAGTTCGTAGCCGCTGTTCGAGACGACCAGACCCAGGTGCAAGTAGGGTCCATTAGTGCGCTCGACGCTCACCGACGGATTTCCTTCGGCTGTGAAGAACTCTCTGAGAAACCCCTTAGGGTAACGTTCGATATACGCTCGAAGTGCGTCAAGAGGGCGATTCACAAAGTCGTACAGCATGAAGCTGGTGACCTTGACAAGATACCACATCCCCGTTTCATCTACGATTCTCCTGACCCAGTAAGAATCGGTCTTATGAAGAATCTTCGCCGCGGATGTCGCGAACTCCTTGGCGAAGTCATACGATCGGACCTTCAGCATCATTCTCTTCCCGCCATCGTTTTCATCACTCCAACCGTCCCCAATCCATGCGCCGAGGAAGAAACTCAGCTCTTCGGAGGGTTGTGCGTTGAATATTCGCTTTCCCGAAAACGGGGATGTCTTTGCCAATGCCCACCGTCTGATTGTCTCTCTTGAGGGCAAGGTCGAACCAGCTGTTGCAAGTTCTTTCTTCAAGTCAGCAACTCCGAGGAACCCCTTTGCATCAACCAGTCTCCGAACCAACTCGTAGACCTTCATTCGGTCGGAGATTGGGGCGAACCTTCTTCCCATATGAAGAAATGCTAGACTCGCTTATAACCACAAATGTGCCTTCGACCCAGCGAGGCAATTTGGGAGGACCCAAGTTATCGAGCCTCCCCGCACTTCCCAGATCTGGTTCGAGTCAAGATATTCAAGTTCGTTAGGTAGCAATACGGTTCCAACTGACATGCACTCCCCTCGTGCACAGATCCCGCACGGCCCTTCGTAGGCCGCAGATGATGGCCAGAACTGCTCAGCATTTATACATTGAAGAGCTTCCGTGCAAGTAGGTGTTCCGATTGCGACCTTCCGAACCGGAGGTACTCTGGGAACCGACTGCGAAGACAAAGAAGCAGGCCAATATCACGCACTACCTCGAATGGCTGGCAAGTCGCGACCTCCATTTCCGCGAGTATGAAGAGCTGCGGAGATGGTCCGTAGGAGAGCTCGAGAAGTTCTGGGAGTCCATCTGGGAGTATTTCGACGTAAGAGCGATCAAGCCGTACTCAAAGGTACTGTCACGAAGAAAGATGCCAGGTGCACGGTGGTTCGCAGGTGCGGAGCTGAATTACGCGGAAAACGTTCTTGGCGAGAAGGACCACGGAGATCCCGCAATCATCTGCGCTGGTGAGGACGGAAAGATATCCGAAGTGACTTGGCAGGAACTCAGGATGAGGACCTCCTCTGTGGCGGTCTCGCTGACAGACATGGGGGTGAAGAAGGGTGATAGAGTCTCGGCGTATCTCCCAAACATACCCGAGGCGGTCATCGCCTTCCTGGCTTGCGCCAGCATCGGGGCGACCTGGGCAAGCTGCTCTCCCGACTTCGGCGCGCCCAGCGCGATTGACAGGTTCAGACAGATCG
>VBPK01000199.1:0-1476 GCA_005877225.1 Nitrososphaerota archaeon | reverse complement strand
CGATAATCGTCTCCAAGGGTGAGAGGGAGTTCAGAGGAGGGGGGCTGCGAGACCTGACAATGTGGGAGGACCTCCCTCGTGCGTCGTCGGAGGCGACCTTCGAGCCCGTCCCGTTTGACCATCCGCTCTGGGTGTTGTACTCGTCGGGCACGACGGGGCTCCCGAAACCGATCGTCCACGGCCACGGCGGTATTCTGCTCGAGCATCTCAAAGTCCTCTCTCTCCACAATGACCTCACAGCAGCCGACCGATTCTTCTGGTTCACGAGCACCGGCTGGATGATGTGGAACTACCTGGTGAGCGGGCTTCTTATGGGTTCGACGATCGTACTCTACGACGGCAGTCCCGGCTTCCCGGATCTGGATGCGCTCTGGAAGCTGGCCGAGTCATCAGGGATGACATTCCTCGGGACGAGCGCGGCATACATCAACTCCTGTATGAAGGCGGGGCTCCGGCCGGGCGAGACGCACACGCTGAGCAAGCTCAGGGGGGTCGGCTCGACGGGGTCCCCCCTCTCGAAGGAGGGGTTCCGATGGGTATATGGTGCCAAACGCGACGTCTGGCTCGCCTCGATCAGTGGGGGAACCGACCTCTGCACAGCGTTCGTGGGAGGTTGCCCAACCCTCCCCGTCCGCGCGGGGGAGATTCAGTGCAGATGCCTTGCGGCGGATGTCCGGTCATTCAACGAGCAGGGTAAGTCGATGGTCGGCAAGGTGGGGGAGCTCGTCCTCGCCAAGCCGATGCCATCAATGCCGCTCTACTTCTGGGGCGACCCAGACGGTACGAGGTACCGCGAGAGTTATTTCGCGATGTTCCCAGGCGTCTGGAGGCACGGCGACTGGGTCGAGATCACGGAGAGGGGGAGCTGCATCATCTACGGGAGGTCAGACGCGACGCTGAAGAGGATGGGGGTGAGGATGGGGACGAGCGAGGTGTACAGGGTCGTGGAGGCGCTCCCAGAGGTCGCCGACAGCCTCGCGGTCGACCTCGAAGGGCTCGAAGGCAGGTCGTATATGCCTCTCTTCGTCGTCCTGAGCGGAGGCGCGAAGCTCGACGATGCCCTAAAGAAGAAGATTAGACAGAAGATAGCGGAAGAGCTATCCCCTCGCTGCGTTCCGGACGAGGTCTTCGCGGTCCCGGAAATCCCGCGAACGCTCAGCGGGAAGAAGCTCGAGGTCCCGATAAAGAAGATCCTCCTCGGCGCCGAGCCGACGAGTGCGCTCAGCAGGGACTCGTTGAGCAACCCAGCCTCGATCGACCGATTCGTCGAGGTCGCCAAGCGCCTCTCCGTCGAGAGGTAGTTTGATATCTGCGACACCGGCCTGGCAGACGCGAGGAGCGGTTGAGCGAGAAAATCTCGAGGTACAGGGGAAGGGAGATTACCGCCCCCGACCTCGTAGCCCAGAAGTATCTGTACACCCACTACGAGACGGAGCTGAAGTACTCGTGGACCTCCGGTGTGGCCATCAGCCGGTT
>VBPK01000198.1 GCA_005877225.1 Nitrososphaerota archaeon | reverse complement strand
AGGCCAGTCCTGCTTCGCCTCTGGATTCTTCCTACTCTCTCTGAGAAAGATGAAAGCGAGAGGGATCGAGGCGAGTGCTATTCCGCCGCTAACGTAGAAGACATATCTCCAACCAATGAGTTGAGTCACGCTGACAATTGACCCGGTGATAGCCGTTCCAATAGTCATTGCCACGTATATCGATGACACGTGTGTACCGAGCGCGAAGCCCCTCTGCTCTGGGCCAAAGGTGTCGACGATGAGCGCCCGCCCGTTCGCTAGTATGAAGGCGGAACCAAACGATTGAATGACTCGGTAGATGAGTAGCTCGAATATGGTTTGAGAATTTCCGGCGAGGAAGGAACCGACAGCGAATAACAGGAGCCCCAAGATGAAGTACCTCTTCCGCCCGTTTCTATCTGAGTAGTTTCCAAAGGAAGGCATGAAAGCGGCTTCGACCAAGAGCGACACCAGCGGAACCCAGATTACAACGTCGACGGGAGCCTTGAGGCTAATCGAGATTGTAGGAAGTATTAGGGCCATTATGCCCGTGTCGAGTGGCGGGACGGAGTGAGCGAGATTGATCACTGAAAGTGAGACCCACTTGCTCCGTGTTGAGGTCAGCAAGTAAGGAGAGAACAACAACGGGGTATATCTGTACTGCGTGAATTCGCCCAGAGATACCGGAAATGGAAAGGAATCGGCCACGGATTGCGTCCAGACAAACAGACGACGCGCTGTTCAATAGGAAATAGGATTGTGCCTAGATGGGACTGCGATTCAAGCACCCTGCCCAATTGATTTGATATTGGTTGTCTGAAGGGTCTTGCACCCCACGCAGGGCCGTCACCTGGAATTGAGGTGAGAGATTTCAGAAAGATAGATAGGATAGAACCTGATTGTCGATGGTGAAAAATTTAGGATGCGGGTCTCCTGCGCCTCACAGCCAGGATACCCGTCGCTATCACAAAAATGGCGGTCACCGCTGCCAGAGAGTAGAATGTTGTTGGATCAACGCCAGACGGACCCGTGTTTACTACGGTGGTTGTCAAGGTCTTCGTGCTCGAAGGTCCAAGCCCCAGAGCAAACATGAACCCCGGTGATGCTATTACTGATTCGACACCAAACAGCATCCCCGCTGTCGAAGGTCCTGAAGCGGGCATGACTATCTTAACGTTGCCATTTGCGTCCGCTGCAATGGCAGGCTGCGTTATCATCGCCCCTCCTATGAGCTTTGAAGCCAACACGTTTCCACTTGAAGCGTCAAGCATGTCGAGGACACCGTCGTTTCTTGGCACGAAGAGAACGCCATTACTGACGGAGATACCCCCTCTGTATCCTATCCCGTCTATGAAGTAGTGCCACTTGGCTTGGCCTGTATTCGCGTCGATTGCCCATACCGTCGTGTTGGTTGAATTGGGAACGGTAGTCACGCTGTTAAAGTCAATTCCCTCTGCGTAATAGCCCGCACAGGCTGTTTTGCCAGTGACTGCGCATGGCTTAACGGAATATACCAGGTTGTAGGTTGCCACGAAGACGGTGTTGGTGACCGGATCATACGATGGATCGGACTCTATCGCACCGCCAAAGAATGGAGTGATAAGGTAGGCCTTTGTTGAAGGTTGATTCTGCCAGTTTATCTTCATTGCATTCGCATTGAGTGGATCAATGGGCTTCCATAGCCTCTTGATGCTCGGGGCGTCGAAGACCCAATACATGTGGCCTGTAGATGCATCGAGCGCGTAGACATAACCATTCTTGCACCCCTTAAAGACCGTCTCGTGTGTCTGTCCGTTAATCGTAGAATTGGCCAACATGACGCTCCACGAACAGTCCCAGTCCTCGATATCGTGGGTCGTTGTTTGGAATGCCCACGAGATCTTCCCGGTGGTATCGTCTAAAGCCAAGATTGCGTCACTCCAGAGGTTAGGTCCCGGTCTGGTGGTGGCATTGAAGTCTGGAGATGGTTGCGCCGTTCCCAAGTACATCATCCCCGTGTTCAGATCCAGGGCCCCGCTGCCACCCCAGGCCGTGGCAGCACCGGCAAAGCTGCGTGTCCCGTTGAAACCGAAGTTGCCCCAGTCATTGTAAAGGAGGTCATGCAATTGACTGGCAGGAAGGGCTTTGAGATCCACCGCAATCTTTCCATCGAATATGTAGGCGTGGGACATGTTTTGGACCGAACTTATCGCCCAGTTAGGGTCGCTACCATCTTGCGGAGGGATGAGGAATGTCCTCCAAAGAAATTTTGGAGGGGTTTGGCTTATGTCGTATGCTGCGTAGAAGCCCCTCGCTGAATTCACACCTTCACTCACCGCAACGCCCCCGACAAGAATGTTCCTCTTTTCATCGATAACGATTTGGGGCGTCGTCGAGCCGTAAAGACCGAAGTTCCCAGGAACCTTGCTTCTTGGGTTGAACATATTGAATTGAAGATTCAGGTCACCGTTCAGAGCGTTATAGGCAAAGATGGTATAGTTGTTCGCTACTATCCAGATGAGAGGAGTCCCCCTGACATTTGAGGTGTACCAGATGGCGTGGTAATGACCGGTGATGTTGAATCCCGGGTCGGTAACCGTGTTGATATTGATGAACTTAAGATACGGAAGTTCCTTCTGCCATATGATAGAGCCGTCTTTGAGATTTTCAGCGAGCAGGAGGTGGTACTCCGTGATGGTATACGAGATCCCATTCACGATAATCGGAGTGTGTACGATTGTACCTTCGGTGGCGCTGGTGGCATATGGACTGGGAAGCGCCGGAATTGGATAGACCCAATTTATTTGAAGATCCTTTACGTTGCTCGGAGTAATTTGATTTTGCTGGACGTAGTCCCAATTATAGTGCTCGTTACCGTCCACGCCGTTCCATTGGGGCGCTCCAGAAGGTGCTTGAGCTAGTGCTGAGTAAGACGAGAAGGCTAACATGATAGTGACAATTGATAAAGTCGCTAGGCTAGTCTTTG
>VBPK01000197.1 GCA_005877225.1 Nitrososphaerota archaeon | reverse complement strand
CCTAATCTGCCCGTTCACCTTCACCTGGGATTCTCTCATCGTTCGAAGACTCTCTTCAAGGCCTTCGTCGTCAAGACTTGGACCAAGTGCCTCCTGTAATCCGCGGAGGCGAGGACATCGCTTACACACTCGACAGACCGGGAAGCTACCTGGGCGGCCTTTTGGATCATCGCCTCCGAAACCTCGCCCTCGGCCACAACTTTCTCTGCCTCAAGAGAACGAAGCGGGGTCGACGAGACTCCCCCATACACTAACTTTACCTCCCTCCTTCTCCCCAAGAGAACGGAGGCGGCGACGCTCGCGACCGAAAATTCCGAGCCAGCCGAAAACTTCTGGAAGGTGCTCCTCCGGGAGGGCGGACTCTCAGAAAGTACCAAATGCGTGACTAATTCGTCGGGCTGTAAGTCGATATCAACGGGCCCTCTGATGAAATTCCCGAGGTCAACCTCCCTCCCTCCCCTGGGGCCGTTCACCCGAACTGCGCCTCCCAGCGCGATAAGAGCTGGCGGGCTGTCAACCCAGGGGATCGCCTCGCAGAGATTTCCGACCAGGGTTGCTCGCCCCCTGATCATCGGGTCGGCCGCTCCAGACACGGCCTCATGGAGAGCGGTGTAGTGATGCTTCACAGCATCGCTCTGCGCAACCTCGGCAAGGGTGACGCAGGCCCCGATCGACAACCCAATCCCACTCGTGTACTTCAACTCCTTGAGTTCCCGGATTCCCTTGATGTCGATTACATGCGCCGGCGACATCAGCCTCTCCTTCATGAAAGCGAGGAGCCCGACCCCTCCTCCCATCACCTTCGCCTCCTCGCCGTGAGCCTTGAGGAGCCTCATGGCCTCCTCAAGGTTGTTCGGGTGATGGTACGTGAACTCGGGGAGCGTGAAATATGGAGACCCGAAACTCATGAGGTGACCCTCAAAGGAGTCTCGACTCCGGAATAGCTCTCCATCGCCTTTGTCAAGAGGTCGGGTCGCTGCTCCTTTATGGCCCTCCAGACGGTCTCGGGGTTCATCGGCAGGTTGTTCAGCTTGATCCCCGTCGCCTCGAGGATGGCGTTTGAAATCGCGGAGGCGACCGATATCATACTGAGCTCGCCGATCCCCCTCGCGCCCATCGGTCCGTCAAACTGGGGCGTCTCCACGAAGGCGGCGACGAACTCCTTGGGGATATCCTTCATCCTGGCGATGTAGTAGCCGCTGAAGTTCGGGTTCACCACCCAACCCTGATCGTCGAACTTGACCTGTTCGAAGAGGGCGATGCTCATCCCCATCACGAAACCTCCGTCGAGCTGCATCCTGAGCAGGAGGGGGTTGATCGCCTTACCGACGTCGAAGACCTGAATCGCCTTCTGGACCTCGATCGACCCTGTCACGAGGTCCAACTCCACCTCGACCGCGGTTCCCCCGAAGGTGTGGAAGATTGTCGGTATACCCTGCCCCGTCGTCGGGTCAAGATAGGTGGTAAGACTCGACGAGAAGTAGCCCCTTCCAATTATCGGGCCTCCGACTGTATTCCCATTCGGGTAGACATAGCCGAAGACAATATCCTTCAGCCGAATGTTCATCCAGGGCCTCCCCTTCACCTTCACCTCCCCTTCGCCGACCTCCAGCTGTTCGACCGGGATTCTCAGTACTTGGGATGCGAGGTCGGTGATCTGGCGCTTCGCGTCTTCACACGCCCGCAGAGACGCCGTCCCGTCGGTAAAGAGGCCCCTGCTGCCGACCGTCTGCCATGTATAGGCCGACTTGCTCGTATCTCGGGTGAGGTCGACCCTGACCCTCTCCACTGAGATCCCGAACTGGTCGGCGACGAGCTGCGAGAGCGCCGTCACGGTTCCCTGTCCAAAGTTTCCCGTGCCCACGACCAGGTCGATGGTCGCATCCTCGTTGAACTTCACAATCGCGGAGGCCGACGCGTTCGGCGGCTGAGAGGGCCCCTTGACGCAGAGCGCAAAACCCTTGGAGCGAATCTTCCAAGACTGAGAGGGGGGCGAGCTCTTCTCCCCCCAGCCCAGCTCCTTCAGCAAGGTCTGGAGGACTTTCCTGGGGTCTCCCACGTCCTCTCTGAGCTTCTCGCCGGTCGCGGTATGGGATTCACCCGGTTTCAGCAGGTTCATCCGCCTTAGCACCGCTGAATCGATTCCCAGCTTCTTCGCCGCCCTCTCGAAGACCTGCTCGAGAACCCAGTTGCTCTCCGCATATCCGAAACCCCTCATGGCCGTGGTTGGGATCTTGTTCGTGTAGACCGCGTAAGACTCGCAGTAGACATTGGGAATCTCGTAGACACCCTCCGCGGAGTAGCCCATCGCGCGGCCGACGTTCACGGTGTAGTCGGCGTAAGCCCCCGCATCGAGGACGAACCGCACCTTGTAAGCGAGGCACCTGCCATCCCTCTTGAATCCAGCCCTCACGTGGGCGACGACCCCCTCTCTCGACGCCCCGGACGAAAAGTTCTCCTTCCGCGAAAGGACGAGCTTGACCGGCCTGCATCCGACGAGCTTCGAAGCCATCGCGACCAACGCCTCCCAACCCAAACCCGCCTTCCCACCGAAGCCTCCGCCAACGAACGGAGTCTTGATCACAATCTTGTTGTACGGTATCCCGAGAGACTCAGCCATTATCTGCCTCACGATGAAGGGGGACTGGCAACTCGTCCATATCTCGACGGTCCCGTCGCGCATCCAGTGAGCGACGACGTTCTGCGTCTCCATGTAGGCATGGCTGACGTGCGAAACCACGAACTCGTCCTCGATGACTTCGTCCGCTTCCTTCAAGCCCCTCTCGACGTCTCCGTGGATGAGGGTGAACTTGTTCGCTATGTTCGTCCCGGGGATGGGGTTGAACGCGGGGGCGTGCCTGTACTCTGCCATCTTCTCGTGCAAGAGGGGGGCCTCGGGCTTCATCGCCTCGACGGGGTCGAAGACCGTCGGGAGGGACTCGTACTCGATGTTCACCAGCTCGGACGCCCTCTCCGCGCCCTCTAGCGTCTCGGCGACCACCATCGCCGCGGGGTGTCCCGACCACCTGACCTTCTCGACCGCGAGGAGGTCCCTGTCCCCGGCGTACATGATTCGTGCATGTGGCATCGTGCTGGTGACGAGCTTCGCGTGCAGTGTGCCCGGAATTGAGCAGTCATACGTGTAGACGGCAGTTCCGGTAACCTTCAGGGAGGCATCCTGTGGGGTGACCGCGCGTCCCACAGCCTCTCCGTTGCTCAAGGAGGGGTTTGACCCTATTTTCTTATAAAAATATTTCCCGGTCGTGAGGGCTTAGGGGGAGGCAGCCCATACGTCGATTCCGGTGATTACGTGTCAGGCCTTGATGAAGGTCGTCCCCGCCCTCCCCTCCATCGACTCCACTGCCTTTCCCAGCGAGGTTATCACCGCCGCCCTGCCGCCCCATACAGTGAATCTGACGCACGCCTGCACTTTTGGCTTCATGCTACCAGCGAGAAACTCCCCCGCTTCCAGGAAGCGCCTTGCTTCATCGACGGTTAACTGCCTGACGCTCCTCTCTTTCGTCGTTCCGAAATTCAATTTCACCCCCTCGACATCCGTCAGGATGAGAAGCCCCTCAGCCCCCACAGCCTCGGCCAACTTCTCTGCCGCCAGGTCTTTATCGACGACGGCGTCCACTCCCTCGAGCTCTCCTTCCCCATTCATCGCGACCGGGATTCCACCTCCACCCGATGCGACTACCACGCCACCCTCGTCGAAGAGCCTCTTGATTGCCTCGGCTTCTATGATTCGAATCGGCTCCGGGGAGGGTACTACCCTGCGATAGACCCGAACTCCCTCGGGTTTCACCTTCGTCATCATGTAGCCGCGCTCAGCCTTCAGCCTCTCTGATGCTTCAAAGTCGTAGAATGGCCCGATCGGCTTCGTAGGGTTCTTGAACGCGGGGTCGCTCCTATCCACGAGGACCTGAGTCACGATGGAAATAACCGATTTGTTGATCCTGGCGTGGCCCGCTAGATTCTGCAGCGTCTGCTGAATCATGTAGCCTATCTGTCCCTGAGTCATCGCCCCGAGGACGTGCAACGGCTGAGTCGGCAGGTCGGCTCGCGCCTTTTCCTGCTGCAGTGCGAGATTACCCACCTGGGGACCGTTTCCGTGAGTTATCAGAAGCTGGTGGCCCTTCGCGAGAAGCTGGACGAGCTCAGCGCAGGCAACTCGTACATTTCTAGTCTGCTCCTCATAAGTCCCCCTCTCCTCTGACCTCTCAAGGGCGTTCCCACCGACGGCTACGACGATTCTCAAGCTCCGCCGGTCGACCTCCGCGACATTCGAACCAATGCGGTTACTCTTCGCGTTACAACTCTTAAATAATCTTG
>VBPK01000196.1 GCA_005877225.1 Nitrososphaerota archaeon | reverse complement strand
GGGTCCCGGACTACACCACGATGTGGTGGAGAATATCAACGACAAAGGTGCAGCTGGACCCAGGCGTAGACCCAGACGAAGACGTAACGATAACAATTGACTCCACCGGAATCAAGATCTCGAACAGGGGAGAGTGGATAAGGCAGAAGTGGATGGTGAAGAGTGGGTTCGTCAAGTCCACTTGGCGGTGGACACGAGAGAGGGAAGATACCCTTGATGCAGGTGACGAAGGAGGACGTCCACGACCGCAGGATATTCGTGCCGCTAGTAGAGGAGGAGGCATCATCGACAGGTAGCGTGACCAGAGCGATCGGGGACGGAGCATACGATTCGAGGGAGATCTTCAGGCACCTGGACACGAATTGAATAGAACCTGTGATCAAGGTCAGGAAGGACGCCTCCGTGCACACGTATGGTGCATGCCCAAGAAGCTCGTCGTGATTGAACAACTCAGAGACTACGAGAGGTGGAAGAAGAGGCACGGATACGGTAAGAGGTCGATAGTGGTGGAGTCGGCGATATCTTCCTTCAAGAGGACGTTCGGGGGGCACATAACCTCGGTGAGGTGGGAGAATATAGTCAACGAACTACCCATGAAGGCATCGGTATCCTAGGAGAGTTCGAAACTCATGCCATCGAACGAACGGATTGCCAAGCCATCAAGTTATTCGACACATCTCCGCCGGACAAGAGCCCCTAAGAGAGGACCACGACCTAGGCCCTTTTCGTCTTGAAGGTCGCAGTGTTATTTTCTGGTGGAAAAGACAGCACCTACGCGGCCTACCTCGCCAAGAGGAGGGATTCGCTGGAGTGTCTGGTAACTCTCTCCCCGCTGAGGGAGGATTCGTACATGTTTCATTACCCCAACGTCTGGGCGACAAGGCTCCAGGCCGAGGCTATGGGAGTACCACAGATTTTGATGGAAACGGAGGGGGCCAAAGAGTTAGAGCTTCAAGACCTGATCAAGGCCCTCTCCCTCGCGAAAGAAAGATACCGGGTCGAAGGCCTGTACACCGGGGCTCTTGCCAGCGTCTATCAGAAATCCAGGGTCGACAGAATCTGTGACGAGTTGGCACTAGAAAGTATCTCGCCCCTCTGGCACATCGACCCAGAGACCCACCTCAGAAACCTGCTCAAGAGTGGCTTCCAGGTCATCGTGACGAGCGTCTCAGCGCTTGGCTTCAACGAGGGATGGCTGGGGCGTCTCCTCGACCACAAAGCAGTTGACGAGCTGCTGGATCTACACTCGAAGTATGGCGTACATGCGGGGCTGGAGGGAGGGGAGGGCGAAACCCTCGTCCTAGACTGCCCCATCTTCACGAAACGTGTGGAAGTACAGGAGTCCAGGAAGCACTGGAGGGGCGACTCCGGCTATCTTGAGATAACCAAGGCGAGACTGATTCCGAAGTAGCGGTTCAAGAGGAGGGTGGCGGAGGCCTCGTCCCGAGCACCACGCTCACGGTCTGGAAACTCCCGCCCCGTATGATGCCCACCTGAATTGTCTGGCCCGCAAGCGCATGCCCCTCTAGGTAGGTCGAGAGCGCATCTGTGTTGACTATCTTCGTCCTGTTGAGGGAGACGATGATATCCCCCCCAATAACGTACTGTGTTCCCTCGAGGGTTACCATCGTGTTTCCAGCCCTCAGGCCCGCGCGACTCGCGGGACCTCCTGGTACGACCTGCTCGATTAGGGCGCCATAGGTAACGTTCGTACCTTGCTTCTGAGCAAGGGCGTAGCTCATATCCGCACTCCCAATTCCAAGATAAGGATGCAGATTGTACTTGCCGGTGGTGATTAGGGAGGGCAGCTCACGAATTATTGTGTCCGACGGAATCGCGAACCCGACGCCTTGTGCTCCATTAACGACAGCGGTCGTAATGCCCACGACCTCTCCCTTGCTGTTCAAAAGGGCTCCGCCAGAGTTGCCGGGGTTTATCGGAGCGCTAAACTGAATCGCGCTCGCAATCGAGAAGTTTCCGGCAACGGGGTCCTGAATTGTCCTTCCAACCTGACTGATGATTCCAAAAGTCATCGAACCGGTAAGGCCGAACGGGTTTCCAATTGCGACGATAGGTTGTCCAACCTGAAGTGATGAGGAAGACGCGATCTGTATCGGGAATAGCTGGGAGGGAGGTGCGGTCACCGAGACGACGCCGAGGTCGCTGTACGGGTCCGTACCCACGACCTTTCCTACGTACGAGTTGCCGTTCCAGAACGTCACAGTGAGGTTCGTATCACCCGACAGGACGTGAAAGTTGGTAACGATATAGTATGAGCCCGTGTCCTGGATGACGAAACCAGAACCAAGAACGACCTGAAGGCTCTGCTGCGGGCCGAAGAAAGTGTTGACCGTGGTCACCTGATCCCCCTGTATCGTGACGATGCTTCTGTTCGCGCTTCGGTATATCGAGACTGGGTCGAGACCCAGCACGGACGCGTTGTTCGGCGTGACTCCGGAATTCAATTCCTGCTGCAGCTGCGTATTTCTGCTCTCTAGGTTGGAGACCAACTGTTGCAGCTGGCTCTGGCTCGAGCTGCTCTGCTGAAGGAGGTAGTAAGAGTAAGCCGTTGCTGCGGCGGTGACAACTAGCAGGATGGACACAACGGCGAGAGTCCTTCCTAATCCCCTTTTGACGCGCATGAATCTCCCTCCTGCCCAGCTCTATTTCAGATAGCGGTTTTGAACACTCGAAGGAAAGCGAGTAGGAAGCTCTGTGTGGGTGAAAGCTTTGCGAGGCTGGGGTGAGCTGCCTCCGGCCCATCTCACGCCTGGCTCTGCTTTGGGGCCGTTGGGGTAGATATCTTCTTGATCACTGACGTAATGATGTAATAAGAACCTAGACCGACTAGGGCGAATCCGATGATAGCGAAGAGTCCCCCGATGAAGAGTCCGCCGACGGCGAACAGGGCTATGCCAATGATGACATCGCGTTCCATTTCGAGGCAGCGGTCTGCGCGCCCATCTTTAAGTGTTGAGAGAACTCACCTGGCGCCGAATCAGCAGAAGCACACCAATCTCCCAGGTGTCGAGAAAACTTATTTCGCTCTCCTACTCGG
>VBPK01000195.1 GCA_005877225.1 Nitrososphaerota archaeon | reverse complement strand
CAATGACGCTCCGCCTGATGACGTCCCCAGTGCGGCGGGTATCTCTCGCGAGAAGGACCTCGCCAGACTTCGTTAGGGAAGCGAAATTCCTCACCCACCCGACTAGGTCGGCCAAAGCGAAGTCCTGATTCAGGATTCCCCGGATTCCGCTTATCGAGGCCACAACCAAGCCATTTCGACCCGTGTTAGAGAAAGGGGTCCATTCAGTAAAGTCTTTATGACTTCCCTATAAGGGATAAGTAAAGCCGAACCTGCCAAGAATTTGTTTCGCAATCCATGCTCCTTCACTCCTCCTCTGCGTGACCGGAACTGTGATTCGATGAGGGAGGTCCCTCCGCTCCGACCTGCCGAGGGAAGCTGACTGGGAGCCCCTGTGTCAGAAGAAATGCAAGAACTGGGCGGCAAGGTAAAATGATTTACTTTACAGGCTGTGACAAGAATGAGAATATGGCAAGTTCAGGTCGTTCTAAACGTTAGAAGTAAATAGAGGAGACTGATTCTTTTCATCGCTCGAATTGAAGAGTGGAACCGTCGCAGCGCTATTGACTCTGACAGTCGTAATGGGAGCATTAGCTGGCTATTTCGTCGGGACCGTAAACCAGCGAACAACTACATCAGTTTCGATCGTGACAACCACCAAGTACGTCTACCTTCCAAATGGTCAGCCTTTCATGGACGAACCGGCCGTCTATTCTAGTCTCGGGTATCCGAAGATAACGTACAATGGCTATTCTCGCTACATTTCACCAGAGCCGAACTACACGTTCACCTATCATACTCCCAACGTCTATCTCCGCGTCGGGAATGTCACTGTGCCTGTAATCAGCCTCACCCGTGCCGTGGGGCTCGCCGCGCAAGCTGCCAAGCTCAATCCGACGAATTTTAGCCTGGCTGAGGCAGACTTCATCCCTGGGGACATCATGAACGGTTCCCTTTCATCCAGGCCGAGCTGGGGGCTTTTCTTTACAGAATCCTATGATGGCTACTGGATCTATGGCTCATGCGGGAATGGAGCCTACTCGGTATTCGTAAGCGTCGACGCATTGGACGGAACAGTCTCAAACTCTGCTAATACCTATTGCTCCGCTCCGAATTTGCCCATCACAAGTAGGTTCGAACTCAGAGTGAATTCGGCTTACGCTTTGCGTGTTGTCAGAGCGGCTAACCTTTCTGGGGTGCCAACTGCCCTTGAAAAGAACGGCACGGTCGATTTCATAGAACCGAGGATTGTCTCGTTCGGCCCATCATCGAACAACCTGGCTTTCCAGAACCCTCTGAACTCTTCCTACTCAGGAGCAACGAGACTGTGTTGGGTAGTCCGAATGTATTCACCGGTCCCCGGATACGGATACCAGGGCACCTTCACTGTAGACGCCGAAACCGGAGAATTGGTCTCTGGCTGGGCTCAGGCACTTTTTCCCAACAGCCATTACGAGTATGTAACCGGTTCGCCAATTTTCGCCTCTGCACACAACCTTAACGTGTCTAGGGAGACCTTCAAGATCGATGGGAACGCGGTGGGAGTTTCGGGGTCCGTTCCGGTTGTCATTCCCAACGTCGTGATTGCCAGACCAGGCTCGACGGGAACCGTCGAATTGGGCTTCTCCTCCACGGTTGGAAGTGATGTTAACGCAACCTTTTCTTTCAGCGATCCGCTCCCCGGTTATCAGGCACTTCTTCCGAGCGGTCTTCCTATGGGGGTTTCAATCCAGACCTCAAGCAGAACCCTCATCATTCCAAGCAATGGGCAGATGAGCACCAATCTGCTGATTTCTGTGGATCAGTCTGCCCCCATGGGAACATACTTCATCGAGTTGAAGGCCACTTTGTACGATTCGCACTGGGCACAACCTGGCGAAAGCCGAGTTTTTTTCTTCCTGTCCATCTGGAATGGAAGTGGACAATGGCCAGCTCCTCCAAACCCTCAACCCTATCCGCATGCCTGAATTTGCCCTCGAGTCGCTGAATGCAACGCTTGTCTCCATAATGCCGGCTGAGTTTCTTGGAAATGCCCGAAATACAGGTATTTGACCTCGGTCAAAGGCCCATCGTCCACGAGGGGTGGCCCGTCCCATGGACCGGGGAAACATCCTCTGGTATGAGGTATCCGAGCATCAGGCTGAACGCTGGAACAGCCTCTGTGAACTACCTACAACTGAAGCCGTAGGCTTCTTGCTTCACCGGAGCGAACTTGCTTATCCGCCTTCGTTGGACGAGTAGAGGCTGCTCCTCAGCACGGGCCCGTTCCATACCCGCCTTCAGTATGTTTCTTGCCGCATTCACGTCCCTGTCGAGGACGAGACCGCAGTTCGGGCACGAATGCGTCCTCTCCTCCAGCCCCTTCGGAACCACCTCTCCGCACCCGGAGCATCTCTGCGACGTTCCCCTGGGTTCGACGAGTATCACTCGTCCGCCACGCCTCTCCGCCTTGTAGGCGGTCAAGCGGCGCAGCTGCCCCCAAGAGGCATCCGTTATTGCCGATGCCAGACGGTGGTTCCTGACCATCGACGGGATGTGGAGGTCTTCGAATACGACGGTCGAGTATTCTGACGCCAGGTCGGCAGAGACCTTGTGGGTGAGGTCGAGCCGTTGGTTCCTCACCTTCCTCCAAGCCTTGGCAAGCATGACTCTGGCCTTCTCTCGGTTGTTGGACCCTTTCTTCTTCTTCGACAGCCCACTCTGGAGCATCTTGAGTCTGG
>VBPK01000111.1 GCA_005877225.1 Nitrososphaerota archaeon | reverse complement strand
TGGGAATCTTCGGTACGGAGAATGCTGTGACACTGTACCTCTTTGCTACAACCCTTGAGACCCTGGGAGCAATTCTCTTCATAATCGGTCTAGGAGTACGACTTGTGGCACTCTGGGGGATAATCGAGTTCTTCATAAACGCCACAACGGGACAACTGATAAATCCGCTCAGTCTCCAAAAGGATTTCGCCTTATTCGGCGCAAGTCTTCTCCTGTTCATCCACGGGAGCCACGCCCTCAGCATTGATGGCAGGTTAATGAGGTCACGGGGCTAACAAGCACAAAGAATGAAGCCTACCTCATATTCTCTCCTCCCTCCTGACCTTTGCCCAAAATCATCTTGGGCGTGGAACGCCGGTAATTCCTGCCCCCAATCAATCGTCTCTCCATCGACCTTCATAGATCCGGCTTTCTACTGATCAGGCCGGGCCGATGCAGCACTTTTGAGAGTGGTGGGCCAACCACCGGGTTCCCCTTCGCGTTCGGCTGCGGTGTTCCGGCGTTCTTCGCTTGGAGTTCGCGCATGATGACCGCATAAACAAAAGCGACTGCCGCGGAAACTGCCTCATCGACCAAGAACGTTATTGGCTGAATGCCACACGACCAGCAGGACTGCCAGTATGGTATGGATCCGATGGTAAGCAACGCGGACGAACTTGCGCATGGGTGGCCTCCGAATAACCAGTAGGAACCCAACGGCGCGGATGGAGCCGCGACCAGCTTCAGGGTGAGAAATGCCGTATCGGCTGCAGGGATCGTGAAGTTGGAGACTGTGACGGTGAGCCCGCCTTGAAGTTGTCTGTAGCCGTAGATGCCCGAGCTGTTCGATATGATCCAAGTGTACCAGTCGACCATCAGGAGCTGGCTCCCGGCCCAGTTTTGACCGACTTCCGGCTTTGGCTGGATGAGTTGTGAGACATTGTTCCCTGCATATCCCTTCAAATCCAGACGAATGTACGCCGTGTGACCTGGCTGAATGACCACTTGAGGTTCTGAAAAGAGGGGAGGCCCAACGCCCAACAAGAACCCTGCCGATGGGTGCGCCGTTATTGAGTAGCCGGTAGCCGGACAAGAGTAGATCCCGTACGGGGCGTACATTGGCGGCACACCAATCTCATACGCGTTAGTGAAGAAGCTCAGCAGAATGAAGAGACGAATTGGTGTCATCCACAGCATGAGGCGGCTCCACTTCATTCGGAGATTCATTCTCATGACCGATAACGTTGGCTCTACCTTTGATTCAAGGATATAACCAGCACAAGAGGCTATTGAGATCCCCGATCCACCTAGGTGTGCCACGTCAGTGGAGTTTGGCCGTAATGCGGGGGAGTGGCAGCCCACCTCTAGCCTGTAATCACCCATGGTTGGCCTGGATCTGTTGTGGAGTTCATGGAGATAATCGGTCCGCTTGCCGATCCGATTCCCAATATGTTCTAGACCTCGAATCCTATCCCGAGCACGCCTTAGAAACGTCCCACCCGAGGGCGCCCTGACGATCAGCGACGCCGTCGCCAGAATCATCATGAGAAACTACATGCTTCACGAGTCGCTGAGGATGAGAATCGTAAACTTCCACGCGCTCGCAGAGAAAATCCTGAGCGAGATCGAGGAACTCACCGGCAGTCCGGCCAAACCCGAAACCGTCGTCGTCGCGATAAAGAGGTTCTCCGACAAGCTGGGCACAAAAACTGCGGAAGCGGTTGATGTCCTGAAGGACTCGAAGCTGAGCCTCCTCGGAAGCGTTACAGATATCACAATCCTGGGTAAGTCGGGCTCGACGATGAAGATAGTGGAGGATGTTCTCAAGCTCTCCCAGAAATTCTCCGTCACGCCGAGCCTCTTTCAGCTCCCCCATTCTGTAAAAGTCCTTGCCGACGAGGACGATGCCGAGCCGATCAAGAACGAGCTGTCGCGAAACTACTCTATCCACGTGAGAGAGAAGACGGCGATGATAAGCGTCCGCCTTTCTCCCTCGGCGGAGAAGATCCCTGGCATTGCTGCTCTCATCACCGAACTTCTCTACAGAAATGGAATCAGCCTGCTCGACGTCTTCTACGGCTACGAGGACCTGCTCCTGTTGGTGGAACAGAGGTTCGGCCCGAGAGTCTATGAGATTCTCAGCAAGGAAATAACGACGTAGTCCTGATGCCAGAATCGGCTACTTGGTTCGGGCTCACCACTCCAAAACAATTGAAGCAGGAAACGCCTGCCCACCATTCAAGCTACGATGAGATTCTTCCTTCGGTGCCTCTAGGCGCAACTCAGGATTTCTGCGCAACATTTTGTACTGTCGGGAGAATTTTCACACGTTAATTGGGTTGAAAGATTGCGGTCGCCGGGAAATCGACTCCATGGTCGAGATCCTCCGGTAACCTAGTCCAGTTTCGCCGAAGCCTCGCCCCGTTAACAGGTTGCTCCGCAACCCTTATATCGCATGGTGAATGTAACATGTTAGATGTAACATGAAGGTTGTGCAGACTACTCTGAGCGAGGCTGAGCACAGACTCTTGGAGGAGTACGCCAAGAGAAGGTCCAAGACAATCAAGGAGGTCGTAAGGGAAGCAGTCAGGTCAGTGGTAGAGGGCGGATTGATCCCGGACGACCCGATATTCTCCAGGTCGCCCTCTTCCAGGAGGACTGGCAAGAGAGACAACGGTTCGGTCGGCCACGACCGGTACCTCTACGGTGGAAGTCCCTGATTTTCGTTGATACGGGGGCATGGTACGCATCTGAGGTAGAAGACGACGTGAACCACGCCGCGGCTCGGAAGTTCCTCGCTAAAATGTCGACGGGAACGCACGGTGTTCCGCTGACGACCGATTATGTCCTGGACGAGGCGATAACCCTCCTCCGCTCCAGAAGAAATCTGGCTACCGCGGCCTCATTCATCGACAAGGTTCGCTCAAGCAAGAGCGTCAGGATAGTCTGGGTCGACGCAAGCTTGTTCGACAGAGCCATAGAACTGTTCCGCAGTTCTGACCGGAGAACGTGGAGCTTCACCGACTGCTCCAGCTTCGCCCTCATGAAACAGCTATCCATTTCTGAGGCTTTCGCATTCGATATGCATTTCGAGGAAGCTGGATTCACCGTCCGTCCGAATCCTTGAGAATGAGCGACGGCCGAAGTCTACGAGGACCTCCTCCTGCTACTGGAGCAGAGGTTCGGCCCGAGAGTCTACGAGATTCTCAGAAAGGAAATAACGATGTCGTCGTGCCACAATCGCACTTGGTTCGGACTCACTAGTCCAGAAAGAATTGAAGTATTTCGCCACCGCTCACGGCGGGCGACAAGAATCACGCCTCAATCTTGACGAGTAGAGA
>VBPK01000110.1 GCA_005877225.1 Nitrososphaerota archaeon | reverse complement strand
CTGCGCCAGGAGGTTCCCCTCAACGCATCAACTCGCGGCCATAATTCAAGTGGATCCCATGCTCGCGTGCACGCGGCCAATTATTGCACCACACGCTGGGAACGACGACGGCGGTCATGATTCGACGGAATTGTTTGACCTCTTTTCAGCAAGAATCCATGCCGACGGAAGAGTTTCTAGAAAGACCGATTCCTTGATTGCAGGCATCCAGCCGCTCGACAGCGCATGAGGAACCCTTATCATCTGTTCGGCCACCGCGACGTGATATTCGAGCAGATCTACTTCCCGCGTAACACCCACAACCGCACCCTGCAACCTGTTCACGCGCCCGTTTTCAGGGACCAACCTTGTGAGGCTTGGCCTGACGTAGACTTCCACAGCTTGTCCATCGGCTGCCCGGCTATCATCGGTGAGTTTGAGCTTGCCTACTCGAGTCTCAAGAATAGCTCCGTCAAGCGTGCGCCGAACGACCCCATCCAAGACGAGCAGCCCTCCCAGAAAGCTAGCAACAAACGCGTTGGGCGGATGTTCGAGGAGACTTGCGGGGGACCCTTGGGCGCTTATCCTGCCTCCAGAGAATACGACGATTTCATCGCTTATCGAAGACGCCTCAATCCTGTGGTGAGTCACGTACACTGTGGTTACTCCCGTTTCTTGCTGAATCATCTTCAGTTGGTCCCGAAGTCTTTCCCTGAGTGGCGTATCTAGGTTGCTGAAGGGCTCATCGAGGAGAAGAATCCGTGGGTCGTAGACGAGCGCCCTCGCGAAGGCCACCCGCTGTTGCTCGCCGCCGCTAAGCTGATACGGATACCTCTGCACCATTTGAGCCATGTTGAGCATACCGAGGACCTTTTCGACCCGCTCCGTTATCTGCGCCTTGACACCTCTAACCCTGAGGGGATATGCGACATTGTCGAAGACGGTCATGTGGGGTCAAAGCGCATACGACTGGTATACCATTCCGACTGACCTCTGCTCTGGAGGTATCTCGATTCCATCACGCTTCGAGAAAACCACCTTCCCACCTATCTCGATTGTCCCGGCGTTTGGCGTCTCTACACCAGCGATGCACCTGAGCAAAGACGTCTTGCCGGAACCTGAGGGACCCAGTACTGTAACGAACTCGCCTCTCTCCGCCTCGAAACTCACTTCGTAGAGAGCTGTGACAGACCCGAACAGCTTTGTCACACCATCTACCTTCAGCTCCAACTTTGAATCGCTCGAGTCCGATTGATACCTAGTGATTAATCATTCGATAAGCAGAAGTAATCTATCCATAAGCCGCGCGGGAATCAAGGCAAGATGATGACTTCCACCACACAGGCGACATACGATTCTGAGTTCAAAACACCGCAATGGATTCAAGCTAGCCGAATTCCTGATGTCGCGTGGGACCTCGGGTATTTCAGTGAGGCCGGAGTGATAAGAGTCCTCCCTCATTGATCCTCTGCGTCACGGATCAGGTCGTCTTCGTCTGAAGCTTCGGAGCGCGACGATTCTCGGTGGAAGAGGCGCAATCCCCGGGCTAGTTGCTCGACTGACTAGGAAGAAGCTGCGCCCTTTTTCAGGGTCAAGAGATTAAGGAATCCGAGAAGCTGAGCAAGGAGGCTCAACCCGATGAAAGCGGCTTCTGCCACAGGAGGCATGTCATACAACGGCGAGCTCGGGTCAGTAGAAAGGGGCGGAATAATCAGAGTTCTTATCGCCTCCGCAGAAACAGCGATGCCGCCACCAGTAGCTAGGACGTGCCCTCCGACGAACCCGATGGTAGCCATCAGCGACGTCGCACCAAGTACCCCGACCTCGAAGAGTATCAACTGAAGCCAGAGCAGCGTCTTCCTCCCTTCATGCTTTTCGAGGACGGTCCATTGGTGGTAATAGACCAAGGACCAAGCGAGTGCCCCCAGCACGCCGACAATGATGAAGACGAAGAATCCCACGAGCATCCATGTCCCCGGCCAGACGATTTCTATCGAAGCCTGGCATCCAAAAGACCCCGGGGGCGTAGCGATGCACAAGGTCGGGACGAGAATCGGAGCCGTGAAGGGGATGAGGAGCAGCCCGTTGAATACGGCTAATAGCATGAACTTCCTGGCGATGCTGTCTACGCGCAATTTACCACCCTTATTGCTTCAGAGAAGATAGGATTTTCGTCACCCGAGGCAAGTTCCGCGAAATTCGGAGGAATTGCCCTCATCGTGCACAAACGCGCGGCTAAAGCACCATTTAAAACTTTGTTCGATCCCTCTTGGCCATTCGACGTCGGATTCCGTAAGTCTTGCGCGCTCATGTAGCCTTGCCTGATGCTCTGCTGCACAGCTGGTTCCAGCAACGGAACCATCCCGGGGGTCGGGTCTCTCCAATTGGGTTCGAAAAGAAGAAAGCCGGAAGGGAGATGAACCCTTGACCTCCGAGCCATTCGTGGGTCAGAATCGATTGGACCACCTCACTATCTCTGCGCAGGGGACTGAAACTAGTAATCCTCGAGAAAGACCAAAGGATATTCCTTAACAAGGCTTGAGATTTGCTTATACATCTCGGTCTCCCTCTTCTTGAAGAGGGCCTTGCCTTTGTGCAGTTTGGCTGCCGCTATTACGTAGGAGTCGGTAAGAGCAGGGCCGAAATCTCTCTTTATCCTCCCAGATTCGAGGGCTAGGTCAAGCGTGCCGCTCACTATCTCCGTGTTTGGTGACCCGTACAGCCACTCAATGAGTTTCTCAGTTCGAGCTGCGGCGTCCGTTAGACCAAGCCTCTTGTAGATTCCGTACGACACATAATACGCTTCGGCTAGAAACACGTTTGGGATAAGGGCGGTAAGTTCGCCCGTCAAGGCTCCGACGAATACGCCCTCCGCCTGGCTGTGAAAGCGACCCTTCAGATCGATACACTCTATTATCACGCTCGTGTCTAGCGCGACGTCTGTCATCGCTTCGCACCGAGCGCGGCTAAGAGCCTCCTCGTCTTCCCTTCATCTTGCCGCGCGGCCTCCCTCAAGGAAACCTGAGTAATTCTGCTCCCAGCTTGAACGAAGGCATCTTCTGGCGGCTTCGCTGTGGAGCTTATCGTCAAGACCTTCTCCGGAGTGATTTCGAACCTAAGCTTGTCGCCTACCTTAAGGCCCAGCTTCTATCTCATCTCCTTCGGGAAGACTACTGCCCCTTTGAAGAAAGCCTTGCTTCCGCGGTCACGAGTTCGGTGGGGCGCTGGTCTTACTTAAGTCTGGGCCGGGGCGGATTCGGA
>VBPK01000148.1 GCA_005877225.1 Nitrososphaerota archaeon | reverse complement strand
AGCATCCTTACCGACCTTCAAACCGTGTTCTTCTATTACGCGTGGGTCGGAGATTCCAAGGTCGAAGAAGGCCGGTAGGAGCGTACCGCCCCAGAATCTGAGTGATTCTAGTGCTCTGTCATAGTCTTCGTCGTAAGATGAAGTTATCGCTATTGCCCGATCTACTCTCGAGACATCTCTGCCAGCTTCACGCGCACCTTCTTCGAGACCCTGAAAGATCACATCACGGTAGAAATCGGCCTTATTCATGTTCGAAATCTGTCCTGCTGGGAGGGTTAGAAGGCCGTCAGCAAGCTTCCCCGCAACTCTTGAGGTGCGTCGCCCACTGGCAGCAACGTACAGGTGTGGTGGCTTCTCAGGTTTAGTGTACAGGTTTGCTTTTCTTAGGCTGTAGTACTTACCTTTGAAGTTCACCCTGGATTGGGTCCAGAGAGCGCGTATGATTCGGATAGCTTCTTCCAAGCGAGCCAATCTCTCCTTAAAGGGTGGCCAGTTGTAGCCTATGGGAACCTCGTTCATAGCCTCCCCGGTTCCCAAACCCAAGAAGATCCTGTTTGGGTACAGCACGGCAAGAGTAGCGAAGGCTTGCGCCACCAAGGCGGGATTATAGCGCAGGATGGGAGATGTGACGGTGGTCCCAAGTGACACTTTGCTTGTACGTTCCGCGGCCGAGGCAAGCCAAATCCACGCAAATGCGGAGTGTGCGTTTTTGTCTGCCCAGGGATGGAAATGATCGCTACTCCAAATCGAATCAAAACCCGCTTTCTCCGCCAGTCTCGCGTGGCTGAGGAGTGCAAGGGGGTGATGTTGTTCCTGTTGAGCCGCATAGCCGAACTTGATCATCTAACAGGGCTCCACTGTAATTTCGTGGAGAGCTATAAAATCTACTAGCAACACGGTCGCATCTCGCAGATGCGATATCTCGATTCGCTTATTAATTGAAAGGCCACTTTCGCAGCATATCGTGAGAAGACGGCCGAACATACCTCCGCGTGTGATTGACCTTAGCGAGCCTGTGTACACCGGGATGCCTCATTGGCCCACACATCCTGATCCCCTTATTACGAGAGTGAAACGGATTGCGAGTGATGGTTTCGATATGTCAATCATTCAGAACATGACGGTTCATACAGGGACTCATGTCGACGCGCCGTCACACTTTCTCCGGGATGGAAAACCTGTTGGTAAGCTGCCATTGGAGAAATTCATGGGAGAGGGCATAGTCCTAGATTTCAGACACAAGAAACCGGCTGAGGAGATCTTGGCCGAAGATTTCTTGGTCTACGACAAGAAAATCATGAGGGACGACGTAGTGTTATTGTGCACGGGATGGTCACAAAAGAGGGGTTTTAACCCTGAATTCTTGTTCAATTGGCCCTACGTCAGCGATTCAGCAGCCCGATTCTTAGTAGAGAAAGGAATCAGAGCCATAGGTACTGATGGGCTGAGCATAGGAGGGTGGGGAGAGAGTCTCCCCCATCAGGGTCCCACCGCAAAGACCCCCCCATCGATCAGTCATTCGATATTTCTGGAGCGTGACGTAGTCATAATTGAAGAGATGAACAACTTGGACAAAGTCCTTGAACTTAGCAAGACCGGAAGAGCATACGTTGTCTACGCGCCCGTGTTCCTGACGGATTCAGAGGCGTCACCGTGTCGAGCCTACGCTCTCCTGGGAGACTAGGTAAGAGTCAAAACTTCCTTCATGCCCGCAGTCATGCAGCCGCCACGTGATTAGAGTCGAAGGTATCTCTTCGCATTCCCACCGAGAACCATGGCTCGCTCTTCTTCACTCAGGAAATCCGCGTGCCTCCGAATCCAATCGATCATTTGAACGTACTTCGCGTGGTTCTCGCTGAACGGATAGTCGCTCGCCCAGGTTAGCTTCTCGACTCCAACCCTCTTCACGACCATCTTCAGCCACTTCAAGGAGGTAGGAAACGGATACTCCTCGACCTCGTGACCCGGAGGCATGAGGAAATAGCACCCAAGGTAGATGTTCTCTCTCTTGTTCACCATGTCGAAAAATGGCTGCACTTCAGGATCTTCGGGGCTAACACAGCCTTCGCCTGCTACCGTGAGACCGGCATGATCGATCAGAAAGTTAACGTCATCATACTTTCTGGTCACTCCTGCTATCTGCTCGGTCATGCTCCTGTGGTCGTATGTACCTCTCCAGGAGTTCTCAAGACCCAACCCGACGGGTAGCTTATTCTCCGAGCATGTCTGGTAAAGCTCCATCATCTTCGCGTCGTCAATCCTGAAGAAGTGCCAGCGCGGGAAGATCTTGAACCCTCTTACTCCGTCTTTGATGTCCTGTGCAATCCCCTCGAACGAACCCTTCCTGTTGAGGTTGATGCAATTGAACCACAGCAGTCTATTTCTGGTTTCGTTGTTGTTGAGGAAGCTGAGCGTGTACTCTTTCCCTCCGACATAGTTCTCCAAGGAGGCTCCAAAATACTCGAAGAATTGTCGAAAGTCTTCAGGGTATACGGTTTGAACGATCGCCTTGTCAACGCCGGCCCTGTCCATCTCTGCAAGGATTAGGTCGCCGGTGAATTCTCGGTTCGTCATTGGATTCGCGAGGGTGAACTCCCAACTCCTGTCTCTCTTGGGAGACCAGTAGACTTTCTTCGTTTCACGCCCGTAGAGAGGGAAGAACCTGTAGCACAGCAATGCTTCAGTATCGACGATCATTTGGGGGGAGGGCGGTAGAAGCCAGCGATTTATAAGCCCTGTCGACTCGTAACCGCCTCGATATCGTCTGAATGAAGATTAAGGACGTCAGAACGCGTGTACTCCGCGTTCCAGTAAAGTCGCCAATAACTGATGCGTACTTCTCGCATAAGGCGAGAAACCACGTCTTCGTGGAGGTGGAGACCGATGAGGGAATCAGCGGCCTCGGTGAAGCTGGTCAGTACTTTGCCGTATCCTCTGTGCCGCCCTTGATTAGAGAGGGGTTCAGGCCTTACCTAATCGGCCAAGATCCCGCCAAAGTAAGAGAGTTGTGGGACACGCTGTACAAGCGCTCGTTTCTCTACGGTAGGAGGGGAGTGGCCATAATCGCACTGAGCGCAGTCGAAATCGCGCTCTGGGACATAATCGGCAAGTCTCTGAAAGAACCACTGCACAGGTTGCTCGGAGGAAGACGCGTCGATAGGGTGCGGGCCTACGCCAGTGGAGGGTTCTACAAGCCGGAGCGCGACCTCATCCGCGAGATGAAGACCTTCGTCAAGTCAGGTTTCACCGCCGTGAAGATGAAAGTCGGTTTCGACCCTGAAGACGATGTGCGGCGTGTGAAAGTAATAAGGAAGGAGATTGGAGGCGACATAGACCTGATAATAGACGCCAACATGGGCTACCTCCCTGGCACTGCTATCAAGGTGGCAAGAGAACTCGAGAATCAAGAGATTTTGTGGTTCGAAGAACCGGTCTCGGCTGATGACGTCGAGGGATTGCGTGAAGTGAAGAAGAATTCGGGGATTCCCATCGCCGCGGGAGAGAACGAGTATACCGAGTTCGGCTTCAGGGAACTCATCGAGAAGCGAGCTGTAGATATAGTGCAGGCGGATGTGACGCGGTGTGGCGGTGTTTCCCAGGCGAAGCAGATCGCGAGCCTGGCTTCAAGGAGGGGAATGCAACACGCACCGCACGTCTTCGGTTCCATCGTGGGCCTGGTAGCGAGCCTTCATCTTGTTGCTTCCGAAGCCAATGGTTACATCTTGGAGTACGACCAGACTGAGGACCCTCTTCGGGAAGAGATAATCGATCAGTACGTCGACTTGAAGGATGGGTATCTAGCGATTCCTGAAAAACCCGGAATTGGCGTCGAAGTTCCATCAAGACTCCTGACTAAGTATGCTGACAAGAGCTGATTTGCTGGAATCTTCAGATGCATCATCAAAGTTGAGCTTCTCATATTCTCAATCTCTGTGCTTACAAAGAACACCTATCAATGTTCATATAACCTGTTGAAGGAAGGGTGAGACCACGCGTGCTGAATAGGACCAGGTTTGCCGTAGTGGGCCTTCTCGCGTTTCTTCTAGTTCTTCCAGTTTTCACGGGTCCCATAATTTGGGCGAAGTCCAATCCTGGCACAGGTTTCAGGGGTCCGTGGGTCGACAGACTGGTCTTCAACTTCATGCCCAGCGTAGACAGCGAAATTCTCGCGCTCAAGACGGGGAGTATTCAGCTGATGACGGCTCCATTGACCTACGAAGAATCGCTTGCGATAAACGGATCAGGCAACATCAAGGTTTCTGCTGTTGCCGTCTTTGAAAACGCAGACTTCAACCTTAACCTTCACGGGCCCAATTACACGTCCACCCCGGGCAATTACTACGCGTTCAGTAACCTGGCGTTCCGCCAAGCGTGGAATTTCATGATGGGCAATAAGAGCTGGCTGAAACAAATTTACGGCCCTTTCAATGACTTGGACAACGGTCAGCTCGGCAAGATCTATGGGGAATGGTACTACCCCGGCACGATGCCTCAACAGAACTTTACAAAGGCCAATCAACTTCTCGACCAAGCAGGGTTCAAGATTGGTTCTGATGGATGGAGACAGACCCCCAATGGCTTGCCGATTCACATCGTGATCGAATACTCCACCGCCTACCCTCAGCAAGCACAGTGGGTCAACCTCCTCGCTACATGGGCCCGGTCCAATTTGAGTCTTAACGTCGATGGGCAGGCACTCCCTCCCGGCACGCTGGTCGTCAATGGTTTCGTGAAGCATGTCTTCGACATGCAGGAGGAGGAAGGTTACTGGATTTCTCCGAGCCCAGAGTATCCTCTGGACATATGGTATAATGCAAACCAGACTGTCGCCGACATTTCGGGATTCAACAACGCGACATTCCAGAAGCTCGATGCCCAGATGGAATTTGCTGATTCAGTACCACAGGCGATTAGCTTGGCCCACCAGTTGCAAGCGATAATACAGCAGCAACTTCCGGGTTGGCAGATGGGGTACCTCAAGATTGCTAATGCGTACAGAACGGATCAGTTCACAAACTGGGTGCCTCAGCCGGGACAGAACGTCTGGCACTCCTGGTGGAACTACCTCAACGTTAGACTAGCGAGCGGACAACCAGGGGGGACGCTGGTTGTGGGGGCGCAGATTGAGCCCTTCACGCAAAACCCCCTCTCGCCCTCGTTCGAAGACAAGACCTGCGCCATTGTTTGCCTGCTGTACGACTCACTCATACGGCTAGACAGGTGGGATTCGTCGCTGGCTCTTACACCTGACTTGGCTCTCAGATGGGAGAACGCGTCAACTACTCAGCACAATGCTGTTCAGGTCTGGACCTTCCACCTGGCGAATAATGCGACCTGGCATGATGGCGTAAAGTTCACTTCGAACGATGTGAAGTACTCGATTCAAGCCTTCCAGAAGTACGTCGGAAACGGGGCCTTCTCTAGGAACTTCCAGTACATCACCGCCGTTGACACCCCGGACAACAATACGGTCTCGGTATTCGTCAACCACAAGAGCATCTTCTGGCCCTACTGGCTGGGACTCGCACCTATTCTGCCTCAGCACATTTTCGGCGCTCAGAGCGATCCTTCCAAGTTCGCGAACTCAAATCCGGTGGGCACCGGACCATTCAAGTTTGTCAGCTACACTCCCGGTCAGTCCATGGTCTTTGCGAAGAACACGAACTATTTCCACCCAGCACCACAGGTGGCTGCTATGAGTACAACGACAACCACCGCCATCAGCATCACCATACCTGCCACGGTGACAGTAACAGCAATAGTCCAACCCACGACGGTGACGTCAACAACTCCTCAACCGACGACAGATCTCTATCTAGTCTCGGCCGTGGTCGTGCTAATCATAGTGGTGGTCGCGGTCGGTTTCCTAGTCCGTCGCCGACGAACTTGACAGAGATATAAGCGGTCAGCGCAATAGTCAAGAAGGGTTACACTGTTCTCCACGAGAGCATCAAGATTTCTCGCCAGACGAATCGCGGTCTCAGCCTTCCTCGTCATAGTTTCCCTCACGATCAACTTCGTGATATTCAGACTCATTCCAGGAAACCCAGTAGATTTGATCGGCGGTCCGAGGCTAACCGCACCACAGGTCGCCGAACTGAAGCATTCGTTCGGTCTTGATCGCCCATTTTGGGAGCAGTACTTCGTCTACCTCGGCAATTATCTGACCGGTCAGTGGGGGAACTCCTTCTACACCGGCAGGCCCATCATGGATGAGATTTCTGGCAGAATCTGGAACACAATCATACTCGTTAGCTTATCATCGATCGTCGCCGGGACCATAGGCCTCTACCTTGCCCTCGTCTCCGGAAGGAGCTACGGAAAGATTCGAAGCGGGTTCGCAATCTCTGCTTCACTCGTAATTTACTCCTTCCCGGTCTTCTGGCTAGGTCTCGTGCTCGTCATGATCTTCGCGGTCGTTCTGGGATGGTTTCCCGTCGGAGGTACTACGAGCCCGCTTCCGCCCACCGATCCGCTGCCCGCCATAGCGGACTACATCGCTCATCTCGCGCTGCCACTGATGACGCTCATCTTGAGCGGCATAGGGGCGTCGGTAATCATAACCAGAGGGGCGATCTTTCAGGAACTGAAACAGGATTACGTTCTAACCGCGAAGGCAAAGGGTCTTTCGGAAACGCAGGTGTTGTTCAGACATGTTCTGAGAAACTCGCTCCTCCCGCTAATCACCTTCACGGCCCTAAATTTCGGCTACATCTTGGCAGGTGCGATACTCGTCGAGATCGTCTTCTCTTGGAATGGGCTTGGAACGTACATCTTCAATGCGGTCCTGAACCTAGATTATCCCGCGCTACAGGCAAGCTTCTTCCTGATCTCACTTGGGGTAATAATCGCCAACCTGCTGGCGGATTTTGCTTACGCGCGTCTTGACCCTAGGGTAAGGAGGTAACCAGGTGCTCAGCCTTCGATTCTTCGTCCGAAGATTCTCGAAACAAAAGGGAGGGCTGCTCGGCCTAACAATTCTGCTTATCTTTGTCGCTTTCGCGGTCTATCCCCCTGCCTTCGCGAAATACGACCCCGCGGACCCCAAATCATATTTTGTCGGGCAGGCTCTGGCTCCGCCTTCGTGGTCCTCGTTCTTCCAAGGTTCTTCCCGTACTGGTTTCTACGGGTCGCTGGGAACTGACCAGCTTGGGAGAGACGTCTTCAGTCAGATCGTGTATGGCACCCAGACACCCGTACTTATCACGTTTCTCTCCTCTGCTGCGAGCATACTCATCGGACTTCTGATCGGCCTCCTAGCCGGATATTTCGGAGGGAGGAGCGATGAACTGCTCATGAGAACGGCGGATATAGTTCTTACGATTCCCCTGCTTCCGCTGTTGATAATTCTGGTCAGCGTAAATTCAAATTACCTGCTTGACCTTACAGTTCTGATTGTTCTTGCCTGGTGGGCTTGGACCGCAAGACTGGTGAGGTCACAGGTCCTCAGCACCAAGGAGCGAGCATTCGTCGACGCTGCCAGGGTCCTTGGGGTGAGAAATTTCACGATCGTTCGACGACACATCCTGCCGAACGTCGTATCTCTCGTGTTCGCGACGGCAACCATCGGGGTCGCGTACGCAGTAATCACGCAAGCGTCCCTGAGTTTTCTCGGGCTTGAGAATTCTGCGAGGGGCAGTTGGGGGACGATGCTTTTCTATGCACTGAAGTTCGCTTCCTTCTCAACCGGTGCATGGTGGTTGGTCCTGCCTCCAGGGATTTGCCTCTCTCTCCTCGTTCTCTCAGTATTTCTTGTTGGAAACGCAATCGAATCTGTGATCGACCAAATTGGGACGTGAATCGTAACGATGGCTCCGCTATTAACGGTAGAAGGATTGAGAACGACCTACACCGTCGGCGGAAGAGAGGTGACCGTGGTGAATGGTGTTGATTTCCAGATGGAACGCGGGAAGACCTTTGCGATCGCCGGTGAGAGCGGATGCGGTAAGACCACTCTCGGACTTTCGATCGCACAGCTGCTTCCCTCGAACGCGAGAATCAGAAGCGGGAAGATAGTCTTCGACGGAGTAGACCTGCTACAGATGCGGGAAGACGACTTCAGAAGAAGGATTCGTTGGAAGAAGATCTCGATGGTCTTTCAGGGCTCGATGAGTGCGTTCAACCCCGTGATAAGGGTGGGAGACCAAATAGTCGAAGCAATAACCCATCACGAAACGGCCTCGAAATCAGCGGCGAGGGAGAGGGCATCGAAACTCTTCTCGGCTGTGGGCATCAGTGAGAATAGGCTCTACTCTTATCCTCATGAGCTGAGTGGAGGAATGCGTGAAAGGGCGATGATAGCGATGGCCCTCGCGTCATCACCCGATTTGGTGATAGCCGATGAGCCGACCACGGGTCTGGACGTTCTCGTGCAGGCGCAAATTATTGGGCTCCTGAGAAAGTTGCGGGATGACCTCGGTCGCTCAATGATCCTCATCTCCCACGACCTTTCAGTCGTTGCTGAGCTGGCCGATGAATGTGCGATAATGTACGCAGGAAGGATAGTTGAGATGGGAAGCGTGAGACGAATCTTCGGGAATCCTCTTCATCCGTACACCATGAAGCTGCTAGGTGCTTTCCCAGGCGCAAGACTGGAGAAGCGGATTACACTGGTGGGCATACCGGGTGAGCCTCCGTCATTCTTGAATCCCATAACTGGTTGCCGATTCAATCCACGTTGTGAACACGCGATGGAAGTCTGTCGCCGAGAAGAACCAAGACTCGTGGAATTTGAGAGGGGCCACTTCGTATCCTGTTTTTGGAGGGAGGAGACCAGTGGAGATAATACACGATGAATGAGTAAGTATTGCTAGAGGTCACTGGCTTGAAGAAGCACTTTCCTCTCGAGAGATCATTCTTGGATAGACTTCGTGGCAAGAAAGAAGCAGGGTCGGTGCACGCCGTCGATAACGTTTCGTTCTGGGTCCGCAGAGGTGAGATACTCGGGCTGGTCGGTGAAAGCGGGTCGGGGAAGACCACCACGGCTCGCCTGATCACTTTGCTGGAGCGACCAGATTCTGGAAGCGTGCAATTCGAAGGGAAGGACATCTACGGCCTGTCCCCCGATGATCTCAAGAACTTCCGGCGTCACGTTCAGTTGGTCTTTCAGAACCCCTACGACTCTCTTGACCCGAAATTCACGATTTTTGAGAGCCTCGAGGAACCTCTGCTAACTCACAGTGTCGGGAGGACGAAGGATGAGAGAAGAGAGATGGTCCATCAAACGATGAAGAAGGTCGGAGTCCCGATGGAAGCCCTCAATTTGTATCCGAGCAAGCTGAGCGGGGGACAGAGACAGCGAATTGCATTGGCCCGTGCTTTCGCGCTTGAGCCCAAGCTGCTGATTGCGGATGAACCCGTCTCGATGCTTGACTCGTCCATCCGGGCGTCCATCTTGAACATGCTTCTTGACTTGCGTGCCCAAGGCGCGACTTCGGTGATTCTCATTACTCATGACATAGCGACGGCTAGGCATGTCTGCGATCGCATCTGCGTCATGTACATGGGGGAGGTAGTTGAATTTGCAATGGCCGATGAACTCGTGACGAACCCGCTTCATCCGTACACTCACGCGCTGCTTTCCGCGACTCCACGGCTGGACCCAGACGCACGAGTCACGGTGGAACTAACAGGCGAAATCGGAAGCGCTGCTGACCCACCTGCCGCGTGTAGGCTTCATCCCAGGTGTCCGCACGCCTATGAGCGGTGCCGGGTGGAAGAGCCTGTGCTCAGAGAAATTCTTCCCGGTCACTACGTGGCTTGCCACAGGTCCGAAGAGGTTTTCTTTCCAAAATTAACGGGCACCTAGAGTCTGTCTGCGAACAACGAAATGGTCAGTTGAAGCTGGGCATCACTTCGCGGGCGAACAACTTCAATCCCGACTCGTCTTCCGCTATCTCTGGGAACCACCCTATGAAGTGAGTCACTCCTAGTTCTTTGTATTGCTCAATCTTCCGAAGGCACTCGTTTGGAGTGCCCATAACCGCGGGTCCGAGATATCTTTCCGCGCTGATGGCCGTTGGTTGGTATTTCTTCAATTTGCTTCTGACCTGGTCTGAGTTCTCGCCAATCAATACGGTGCCAAGCCAGGATTTTTCGATTGAATCGTATTCACGCTTCATCTCTTTGCAAAGTTGTCTTAACTTTGGTAGTCGAACCTTGAACTCGTCGATTGTTCCTTCGTTTAGATTGTATCCATCGGCTTCGGCTGCAACTATTCTCAGTAGTTTCTCACCCCTCCCTCCAATCCAGAGAGGCAGCGTGGGTTTTTGGATGGCCTTCGGATTGCAGACTGCCTCCTTGACCTGATAGTAGGTGCCCTCGAAAGTTGCTTTCTCGTCCAGCCACATCCTTCGAATGAGCTTGCTGGCTTCGCTTAGTCTGCCTAGACGCTCGGAATACTTCGGAAAGGGTATTCCATACCCTCTGAACTCCGCCTCAAGCCATCCTGCTCCAAGCCCCAAGACAAAACGACCCCCAGACATGTGGTCTATCGTGGTGCTCATCTTTGCCACGATTGACGGATGCCTGAATAGATTACATGAAACCAATGTCACAAGGGTAATATGGGATGTGAGGACTGCCAAGCCGCTGATCGCTGTCCAAGGGTCGAAGATGGAATATGGCATGAGGTGGTCGGAGATCCAAGCTGAGTGGTATCCGAGGCCTTCCGCCGACTGCGTGATGTGGGCCGTCTTTTTGAAGTCAGCATTTCTGTACGACGGGATAAAGATGGAACCTGCTGCTGTTGGAACGAGTATACCAAACTTCTCTCTAAACAATCCGCGCCGTGGGGAACCAGAATCCATTTATTTGAACCATGTTGTTGCTGACATCCATCTGTTGGAATCAGGCAGATAGTGAGTCTTGATATGAACGTTCGAAAGTTACTTTTGGCATAAGCCCCCCTTCAGGAGAGGAATGTTCGAGGGGCGAACACGCTGTTCGGGAGGCTCGTGCTAGGGTAAATCTCAAGACGAGTTGCGATTATCATCTTGGCCATTTGAAGGTGTGACGCATATCAGCCGATTGCCTTGACTGCTTCGGAGGCTATTGCTTCGTCCTCATCAGATTTTGCCCCACTGACACCTACGCCCCCCACTACTTGATTTTCTTTCACTACCAAGACTCCCCCTCTTCCGAACAGAACGCCACCGTGAGTCGCGACGGAGATGCCCGAATAAAAGACCGGATTATCTCGCACCCTCTGTTCGAGATCCTGCCATGGCCTCTTTAAGAACGCTATCGCGGCGGCTTTGCCTAACGCAATCTTGGGCGACAGGTAGCCCGCTCCATCCATCCTTTCGAGGAGAATAACGTCTCCCCGTTCATTCACTGTTGCGATAGAAACCTTCACGTTCATTTGCTCCGCTTT
>VBPK01000109.1 GCA_005877225.1 Nitrososphaerota archaeon | reverse complement strand
CGCGGGCGTCATGGGGTACTTCGTCGTGCTGCGTCGCTCGGCGTTTACTGCGCACGCCTTCTCCGAAATCGGTTTCGCGGGAGCCGCTGGTGTCCTGCTATTGGGGATTAACCCGATCGTCGGTCTTCTTCTGGGTTCGAGCCTCGGCGGTCTGGCGATAGCCGCACTCGGTCGCCGCGCCGCCAATCGCGACGCTCAGATCGGCATAGTTCTCGCATTCGCGCTTGGCTTGGGAGTGTTGTTCATCAGCCTGTACAGCGGCTATGCGACCGCAGCATACTCCATCCTGTTTGGTCAGATACTGGGCATCAGCAGCAGTGATGTCCTGTTGACCCTTGTCGCCGCTTTGATAATCGTGGCCACGGTCGCGGTCATATACCGACCGCTTCTCTTCGCATCGCTTGACGAAGACGTCGCAGAGGCGAAGGGGATGCCGATGCTCTTCCTTGGGACAACCTTCATGCTTCTCGTCGCTGTCGCGGTCTCCTTCTCCGTTCAGGTCATCGGCGTCCTTCTGATTTTCTCACTGATGGTAACTCCGGCGGCAACTGCCCAGCGAATGGCGACACAACCGCAGCGAGCCATAATAATCTCCGTTGCCATCGCTCTGTTTGCAACATGGTCGGGACTCTTCATCGCGTTTTACGAGCCCTACCCTGTGAGCTTCTTCATCACCGGCCTAGTTTTCACTCTTTATTTGATGGTGAGGTTGATTCAAAGAATTGGACGCGGTAAGTTGATCATTCTCTCCCGAAATGATTCTTGACTGCACTCATGTAACTTCTTGACAAGCTCCTTCGAAAGCGAACCTGACCCTGGCTTGGCCACGAATCCTGACCAATGCTAGTTCTTGGCCATGTCTTTCTCTGACATTTCTATCATGAACTGAGCTATCCACCACTGGTTTCCTGATGGGTCAGTGAAACCGCCTTCCCGATTGCCATACGACATGTCTTCGGGTTGCTTCAGGTTTCCGGCCCCGTTGGTCACCGCTCGCTTGTATACCTGATCAACATCTCTCACGTAGACGTGGACATGAGCTCTTGTTGCGGGCCAATCCTTTCTGGTCTGTCCAATCATGACTACGGAATCATCTATTCGGACCTCACCGTGAAAGATACTCCCGTCGGGCCGTTTGTTCAGTTCGACAACTTCAGCATCGAAGACCTTCTTCAGAAAGTCGACCTCCTCTTCGATACTCCCAACCATGAGATAGGGTGAAACTGCATTATTCCATTCTGGCTTGTATCTGCTGCGACTTTTTCGGTCCATCATGGGAGGTCTGCACATAAACGGTAAAAACTTGCTGCTGACGCTTTGGGCTGAACGGCTTGATTTGCCCCGAGATTTGAGATGTGGGAGCGCCTCACGGCACATCCGCTGAATCCCCGCGCTGACTCCTCCCGTCGTACTCAAAGTGATTGGAGATTGTGGGAAGAGAAAGTGGTCATCGGGCAATTAACCGCACCATGTAAAGATGCGGGGGGTCACTGTAGTGCTGGACGACGAAGAGGTAGCCCGCGACATAGCCCGTGTGGCATTTCTTGAGTTCGGAACCCCTTCCCACACCACCCATCCGCGGAACGAGACTATGGTGCCCCTGAAGAGGAATCAAGGGCGAAACGAAAGGAGCGACAATCGCCCCCTCTCTAGAGTTCCAGGCGACTTTTCAACAACTTTGCGGACCTTCCAAGGCGAGGCTAGCAGCGCAGGCGAAGATTCCTCCGCCAATTTTGGACGACTAGTCAATGGGAGGATAGTTCGGGGCAGAGAGATCGGAGATATCAACGAATATTCTGCTCGTTCTCTCCAGCAGCCCGACCAGTTCAGCTGTGTTCACTCCCTTCGCCTCCGGCCTGCGGGCGATGCGGTTCGAGAGTTCGCTGACCTCGTTCGAAAGGGAAGCCATCTGGAGGTACGCCCCCCTCGCACGAGAGACCTTCCGCGCGAGAAAGGACTGCATGGTCAGGCCCTCCATCATCTCAAGCTTCTTCAGGCTGCCGACCAGGTCTCCCGCGACGTCCTTAGAGGGAAGCTCCTCCGCGAGTTTCTTCGAGAGCTCCGCGATGGTGTCCCCGACACTCTCGAGAAAGCTGCCGAGTACTCTGTAGTCCAGTATCTCGACGGGAGTCAGCGCATACCTTTTCGCGACCTCCTGATCCATCGCTGCAGTCCTTACAGCCCTCACCAGGAGGAAGTAGAGTCTGTCCAGCTCATCGTCCCTCTCCGCGACTAGAGCGAGGACCTTGGGGTCTCTCGTTGACACCCCGTCACGCGTGTCCTTGATCATGCCCTCGATTATCCCCATCATCCGCTTTGCAATCCTCTCCGGGGTCAGCCCTGCGGGCTCCAGCAGGAACTGCAAAGTCATCTTTTTGGAGTCCTCGTCGATTATCTCAAGCCCGATGAGCCGTCCTATGGTTGACTTCAGCCTCTCGCGGTCCTCCCTTGTCATCACTGTGCGGCCCTGAACCCTGATTATGTCGTAGCCGAAGAGGTATGCACCCGTGACGTCGTTAATGACGTAGGTCAGGTCCTCTCTCGGGTACTCGACCTCTACCTCTTTCGGTGCACCCTCCGTCTTCTCAATCGGCCTGACGACCAGTCTCCTCTCGGATAACTCTTCGACGACTACTGTATCGCCTTTTGAGACCCCGTTCCGTTTCGCCCAGTCCCTGGGGATGGAAACAAGGAAAGAGCCGCCCATCTCAAGCACCTTCCTGGCGTTCATGCCCTATAGTTCTATAGACTATTTAGACACCATATTAATATATCCATTAAGCTCTTTCTCTTCTGATGCAGAATATGACAGCGCCAAAGATCGAGAGGTCCATCACTACGTACGTGGTTGCGATGGCGCTGACCGCCGCCTTATACGCCGTCGCCAAGGGGCTAACCTCCTTCGCGCTCACTCCTTTCGGGGTGGGACAACTGCTAATCTTCATCTTCGTGCCTGCGTTCTTCGCGGTCGTGTCCCCGACCCTGGCGGTCGCGATTGGGGCTGGGCTGGGGACTTTCCTCGGAGATGTCCTCTTCCTTACCCCGGCAGGCTCCACGAACCCCGCGCTCAGCCTAGTCGCAGGGGTTCCTGCGAACTTCTTTGCATTCTTTCTCTTCGGGTGGTTCGTGAAGCGCTATCGTTCGTGGCCTGCGTTCGTAGCCGCGACTGTCTCTTTCGTCACGCTCGGGAACCTGATAGCCGCAACCTCACTAGTGCTATTCGGGGCTGCCCTTTTCACGCCTGTAAATTACCTGATAACCAACTTCACTCCCCCCGCGCTCATCTTGGGATTTACCGTCTTCTGGACGTCGACGATGATTCCCGCGATTCTCATAATGGTCCCGATACTCGTTCGCGCTG
>VBPK01000108.1 GCA_005877225.1 Nitrososphaerota archaeon | reverse complement strand
GAACGCGATTGGGGCCGTCCCCTCGCCCTTCGACTGCTTCTTGCTCTTGAGAGGGATGAAGACACTCGCGGTCCGAATGGAGAGGCATCAACTGAACGCGATGAGGGTCGCGGAGCATCTGGAGGCGCATTCCGCCGTGGCGAAGGTGATTTATCCGGGTCTGAAGAGCCACCCCCAATACGCCCTGGGGAAGAGGCAGATGTCGGGCTCCGGAGGAGTACTCTCCTTCGAGGTCAAGGGAACTCTCAGCGACGTGAAGAGGTTCCTGCGGCGAGTGAAGGTCTTTTCACTCGCTGAGAGTCTCGGCGGGGTGGAGTCTCTGATTGAGCATCCCGCCTCGATGACCCACGCGAGCGTCCCCGAGAAGGCCAGGGAGGGGGTAGGGATTACGGACAGGCTGGTGAGGGCGTCGGTGGGGATAGAGGATGTGAGCGACCTGATTGAGGACCTAGACGGAGCGCTCGGCTAGCCGTCGATTCTCGCTCAACTTATAGATGAAGTTGCCACGGGGCTGAGCGTGTACACCGGAGAGGTAATCGAGAACGAGGCACACTGCATGAAGGTGATGGAGAAGATGGAGGAGGCCTACCAGAAGAGGGACGAGGCTTATTTCGTCAAGGTGCTCAACACAGAGTCCAGCTTGGTCCTGCGCGTCCACGCGGTCTGCATCCTGGCTGAAGTTGGAGGAGAGAATTCAACGGAAACCCTCGCCGATGTGCTTCTCCACGACGCTGACCCCCTCGTCCGCCACGAGGCAGCATTCTCCCTGGGCCAGATAGGCCTCTCTAAAGCAAACGGTCCGCTGGAGCGCGCTGTCATGACAGACCCGGAGGCGATTGTCAGGCACGAGGCGGCGGCAGCCCTTGGCTCAATTGGGAACCCCTCAGCGAAGAAGGTCCTCCGACTCGCCCTTGAGGACAGAGACGAGATCGTCAGAAACTCTGCCAGGACGTCGCTATTCAACCTGGACTTTCTGAAGCGCTACTCGGTCGGGCGGACGGCGAGGGAGAGGGCTCCGAGGCCCTAGCCCTACTTCGTCAGTCTCGCCTTGAGGAGCCTCCCCAGGCCGAGAAGCTCGAATTTCGCGAATCCCGAGTCAGCAAGGAATTCGAGGTCTCGCCTCTTCGAGCCGTGCCGGAAAATTCGGCCTTTCATTATGTCGATGACGTAGAATCTCCCCCCTGGTTTCAGTATCCGCCTTATCTCCGAAAGTCCTCGCTCCGGGCACTCGAAGTGATGGAGAGAGTACATGGAGAATACCAAGTCGAGGCTCTCCGCGTCGATCTGGCTCATCTCCTCGGCCTTTTTCTCGAGGAACCTGACGTTGGTGAGTCGAGCCTCACCACATCTGCGCTGGATCAGCTTGATTCGACCCGGGTCCGGTTCGACCGCGTAGACGAATCCTCCTCTCCCGACGAGTTCGGCTGCAGCGACGGTGAAGAATCCTTTCCCAGCACCGACGTCTGCGACCTTCAAGCCGCTCGCGGCTCCTACCTCCCTCATCCTCTCGAAAGGGTCCTCGAGGAGGCGCCTGATCTTTTCTCCGAGTCTATACTTCAAAGCTCCTCCTCCGCCGCGGGTCCCGTGAGAAGCCTAGCTATCCCACCCAAGACGAGCCCCACGGTGAATCCACCAATATGGGCGCCGTACGCCACTCCAGTGTTGATCCCTGCGAAGGAGTAGAAGAGTTGTAGGAAAAACCATGCCAGGATGAACCAATAGGCCCGGATAGGAAGTACGAAGTAAACCACGAGAGAGACCACTCTCGCTCGCGGAAAGAAGAGCAGGTACGCGCCCAGGACCCCCGAGATTGCCGCCGATGCTCCGACGCTAGGAATGAAGAGGTCAGGGGGTCCGCTGAGTAAGGACAGGTAAACTTGTGTCATCGCCCCACCCACACCGGCGACGAGGTAGAAGAGCAGGTAACCAAGGTGTCCGAACTTGTCCTCCACGTTGTGACCGAAGACGAAGAGAAAGAGCATATTCCCGAAGATGTGAACGACTCCTGCGTGAAGGAACATCGAAGTCAGGAGAGGGTAGAGAAGGAGAAGCTGAGTTCCCCTCAACGCACTGATGATCTGACTGGGGACGACGCCGTACTGCACGAAGAATGTCTCTGTCAGCGGGCTCGTGAAGTCTTTCGTGTGTTCGACTTCGTAGAAGAAGACGAGAACGTTAAGGAGAATCAACCCCCAGTTGACGGCGGCCCTGCTTTTCGGCCTGTTGAGGTCGTAGAGTGGTAGCAGCGAGGATCGGGACGCAAGCCCGTCCAGTCGATAATATAGATTCCCGTCTGGCTTCGCAAGTCTCCAAGGAATTCACGGGAGGTACGTTTGAGGAAGGGAAAGCGGGCTCTGTCCGGCTCATAGGGGATTGGCGCCGCGATTGCGAAGAAATTTGCGATGGAGGTGACGTAACCCACTACGAGGAATCGGATGAGCCTGGATTCATGGCGAAGAATCACTCATCCGCGGCGACATAGAGCCCACCCTGGCTATCGATCTTCGTCAGGGCGGTCTCGATATCGTCCGTCAGCTGAACTATTCCCTTCTCGACAGTCTTATTCCAGAGGTCGATGTAAATCTGGAGAGCCTCCTTGATCTGGGCCGGCTTGTCCCGCTTCGCGTCTCCGAGCTCCTTCAGATACTCCTCGACGCTCTTGACCTTTGCCGACAAACGTTGATAGTGAAGCTCGCCTAGCTATTATTTACGTCTGTGGGCTCGGTCGTCACCCTCGCCTCCCCCCCCACCCTGGATGGGTAGGCCCTGTAGCCGAGGCGGCTCACGCCCCTGAGCACTCTCTCGATGTGGCGCTCGGATGTGTTGATGTACACAGTGGGCCCCGTCTGCATCGAGAAGAAGGCCTCAAGTCCATCGGTTCTCATCTCCCTGACCTTCCTGATTATCCTGATAGAGTCCTCCGACATCAGGAGCAACCTGTCGGCCCCTGTCATCGTGATCGCGTGCAGCTCAAGCGTATCCTGCTCTGTGAGCTCACCAACTCTTTTCAGGTCGCCGCCGAGGATGGCCTTCTCCATCTCCT
>VBPK01000147.1 GCA_005877225.1 Nitrososphaerota archaeon | reverse complement strand
GGGCGGAGTTATGTCGGGTCTGGGAAAGGGTGTCACCACCGCAGCGGTCGCGAAGCTTCTCCAGCTCACCGGCCTAAACGCAACCTGCATGAAGATAGACCCGTACATCAACGTCGATGCCGGGACGATGAACCCAATAATCCACGGTGAGGTCTTTGTCACCGACGACGGGGGGGAGACCGACATGGACATCGGGACTTACGAAAGGTTCCTGAACCACGACCTCTCCCGCGAGAATAACATCACCACGGGGCAGGTCTACAAAGAGGTGATCGAGGAAGAGAGGAGAGGAAGTTTCCTCGGGAAGTCGGTTCAGATCATACCTCACATCACCGATGAAATCAAGAGGAGAATAAGGGGACTCGCGAAGGCGAAAGGCCTCGACGTCCTCGTCGTGGAGTGCGGGGGGACCGTGGGGGATATCGAGAGTCTTCCGTTTCTCGAGGCGTTCAGAGAGATGAGGATGGAGGAAGGAACGTCGAAGACGCTCTTCTTGCACGTGAGCCTCGCTCCGGAACTGGCCGTAGTCGGAGAGATGAAAACGAAACCGACGCAACACAGTGTGCAGGAGATGCGCAGGATCGGACTACAGCCAGACGTGATTGTGGTCAGGGGGACGAAGAGGCTCCCCAGCGAGGCGAAGGAGAAGATATCTCTCTTCGCGAGTGTCCCGGTCGAGAACGTCATCTCGAATCCCGACGTCCCGTCGATCTATCTTCTGCCTCAAACGCTGGAGGAGGAGGGTTTGATGAAGGCGGTCCAGAGGCAGCTCAGGTTCAGGGGAGCAAAGCTGAACATGAGAAGGTGGAACGAGGTGGCGGGAAAGTTTCTGGACTACGACAAGACCGTACGGGTCGCAATGGTCGGGAAGTACGCCAGCCTCTCCGACAGCTATGTGAGCGTCAATCAGGCGCTCCTGCACGCCGGGGCCGCAAACGGAGCCAGGGTGCAGATAACCTGGATAGAAGCCGAGGAGGTCGAGAGGGAACACGCGAAGTTGAAACTTCTCGACTCCTTCGACGGGGTGGTCATCCCCCAGGGCTTCGGGAGCAGGGGAAGTGAGGGGAAAATTTCCACCGCGAATTACGCTCGAGAGAAGGAGTTACCATTCCTGGGACTGTGCTTCGGCTTCCAGCTCGCGACCGTCTCCTTCGCGAGAAGCGCCCTCGGCCTGAAGAGGGCGAACAGCACGGAGATCGACCCTGAGACTCCCGACCCCGTGATTGACCTTCTCCCAGAGCAGAGAGAGGTTTCGGAGCTCGGCGGGACGATGAGGCTCGGAGGGCACGACGTGTACATCAAGAGGCCGAGCAGGGCTTACGAGATATACGGTTCGGAGAAGATAAGAGAGAGGCACAGGCACAGGTATGAGCTTAACCAGGCGTACCTTCCACGGCTGGAGGAGAAGGGGTTGCGCTACTCTGCATTCAGCGACGGGGGGAGGAGGGCGGAGATCTTCGAGCTCGAAGAGCATCCCTTCTACGTGGGAACTCAGTTCCACCCCGAGTACGTCAGCAGACCCGAGAGACCCGAGCCCATCTATCGAGCCTTTGTGAAGGCCTGCGTGGACAGGTCAGAGATGGAGGGGAAGAGGGTTGAGGTCCCCGTCTAACTGACTAATTCGCCGAGTAGTCCCTCGAGACCTTGATGGCGAGTTCCGCGAGTTTCACTGGGTCGCTCCCGAGGAGGTAGAGGCTCGGCTCTACACCTAGCCCACCAATATCGATGATTGCATCGTATTCCTTTGATGTCGCTACTCTTCTCTTCATTCCTTCGACGACGGGGTCTTCAGCATCACTAGGATACTCTCCACCCGTCCTGAGAATCTTCAATCGGAGGCGTCTGAGGACCGCCGCCATCCGACGGTCGAACCTGAGGTTCATAACGGCGTGAACATCCTTTCTTCTCGCCCTGATTTGAATCAGGACCCGCGCGAGGTGAGACGATGCCCCGTACTCAGGTCGAGAGAGGGACCTCGCGTAGCTTCCGACCTTCACGATTCTTCCCGGAATCGCGATGACCTCCTCCGGTGAGCTCGCCTCCCCCTCAGCGTATGCGATATTTACCGAGACTTCTGGCATTATTAGGACGAAGGAGCGAGAAGACTCCAGTAGGGCGACTGCCCGCGAGACTTGCTCACGTGCCCCAGGGGCTAGCGACCTGCCCGAACCAAACATCTTGACGCAGACGTCGCACTCCGCGAGGAATGGGTATCCCTCCCGATGGAAGCCGCACAGGATTCCCTTCCCCAGAAGGTTGCTCCAGATTGAATAGAGGGTCGAGACCGCGTAGACGGGGTTTTTCTTCACGTCCTCCGCGAGGAGGGAGCCGTACTTCTCCCCCTCCTCGGGCGATATCCCTATGGAAGAGAGTTTCGAGTAAATCTCACGAAGGTCGGCAGAGAGGTAATTGCTGACAGAGGCCTGAGTTATTCCGAGGAGTCGTGAGATCTTGCCTTGCGAGTCTCCCTCTTCACTCAACCGCCTCGCGACTAGTGCCCTCATCGAAGGGAGGAAAGCTTCCATCATGATCTCGCAGGGTGGATGCACGTTATAAGTCGATTATTGACCAGCTTATAAGTCTCCGCCGGCTCTCTCCGGTGGCATGCTCTCGAAGGAACCGGCGGTAGGCAAGAGCAAAGTCATCGGAATCGTTTCAGTCTTCTCGGCGCTTATTGCCGTCTCGACGATCTTGGTGATACCTCTCCCGCCACCGCTTGGTGAGTTTACCTGGTCTCCACCGATCTACATGGCCCTGAGCGTCCTCGCGGGGCCGTGGCCTGCGTTCTTCGCCACGGCTCTAGGATCGTTCGTGGGGGAGTCGACGAATGTTGCGATCAGGGGATTTCCTCCGATCTACGCCCTCGGAATCGTCTGGGCCCGAGCACCCGAAGCCCTCTTCATAGGATGGGCGAGAAAGAAAGACAGGACGACCCTCGCCGTGGTGATGGGTCTTGCGACCGTGTACGAAACCATCGCGTTTCTGCTCCCGGACTGGGTGTTCTACACCTATGGCCTCTTCGGCTACGGGTCTCCAGCGGACGTCGGAACCGGCTTTGTGACTGCACTGCCGGACATACTCACGATTTTCGACGTTGTCTACGTGCCTGTCGCGTTCGCAATAATAAAGGCAGCTTCACCTGCGTTCAAGAGGCTTGGTTTCCATTAGCCCTCCGACTGGACCGGTGGGGAGGCGGCGGAGGCTATTCGGCAAGCTTGAGCCCGAGGTCATCTCTGACATCGTCTTCCGCAACCTTGGCGCCCCCAATCCAGCGGTGAAGGTGGGACCCAGAGGCGGGTTCGATAACGCAGTCGTGTCAATCGGGGCGGGAAAATCTCTCATCCTGACGTCAGACCCGGTATCGATGATACCCGCGATAGGGATGAAAAAATCCGCATGGCTAAGCCTCCACCACCTGGTCTCGGACTTCACGACCACAGGGTTGAAGCCGGAGTTCGCGGTCTTCGACTTCAATCTGCCGACCGAACTCTCAACTAACCAGTTGAAGGCTTACTTCGAAGCGCTGGGCGATTACTGCAAGGAATTGGGAATATCAATCGTCGCCGGCCACACGGGTAGGTACCCGGGTGGAGGATTCACGGTCGTTGGAGGGGGGGTCGTCTTCGGCGTCGCCAGAGATGGAGGGTACCTTAACCCCGAGATGGCTTCACGAGGCGATGCGATAATTCTCACAAAGGGTGCGGCGATTGAGACGACCGCAATACTAGCGAATAGTTTTCCCGAAACCGTGGAAAGAGAGTTGGGCAGAAGAATGCTTGGGAGGGCGAGAAGCTATCTCTCGCTTTGCTCGACCGTTGGCGATGCTCTTGAGGCGGTCTCTGGAGCCTTCCGAGGAGGCGTTACCTCTATGCACGACGCCACTGAGGGGGGAGTGCTCGGTGCTCTTCACGAGCACGCGGTCGCTTCCGGCAGGAGCTTCTTGGTTGAGAAGAGACGAATACACGTATCGGAGGAGACTCGGGGAGTCTGCTCGATCTTCAGAACAGACCCGCTCCTCTCGTTGAGCGGAGGAGCGCTGATAATCACCTGCAAACGCGAATCGGTCGAGGGGTTGATCGGGCGGCTCAGGCGCAAGGGCATAAAGAGTTTCGAGATTGGGAGGGTCGGCGAGCGAGGAAGAAGAGGACTCTGGCTTGTCTCTAACGAAGACAGAGCGAAGAGGTTCACCCCTCGCGGGCGTGACCCCTACTGGGATGCCTACGAGAAAGCAGTCGAAAGAGGGCTCAAGTGAACTGCGTCACAGCGAGTCCTTCAGCTGCCCCCACAAGAGGACCTGATCAGCCCACCGCAGTGCCGAAGTGCACAGAGCGACACAGAGGAGGAAGTTCCTATTTGTCGAAACGAATGCAGTTGCGCAAGACTCCCTCACGGGCGTCGGCGGCGCGGCGCGCTAGAGCCTTCCCCACGCAGAAGCCTGTAGAGGGCTCGTCGAAAGAGGCGAGAGGAGGCCTCGTAGACGACGTTGACATTCGGCTTCCTTCCTAGAACGTTGAGGTCGTCTACGATCGTGGCGCCCCTGGACAGTTCACTTTGGTTGTCTACCTCGACATACTTCGGGAACACCTTCTTCGCGACCTTTCGGTCGAGAACAATCGACATCGTTACGCTGTCGGGACATTCGGTGGCATCGACCCCCCTGACCCTCCTATGATACTTACGGACCTGCCTGTTCACCGCGATGAAGAAATCAGCCTCCTTCGTCCTCATCGCTTCGATCTCCCTGTACTCACTCTCGCCAACCACGGCGTATCTGTCTGGTTACCCAGGTACTGATTCGTCCCACCCATGAAGAAGAACTCCTTCACCTTCCGGGCGATGGTCGGGTCCTTGCGCAGGGCCATGGCGATGTTGGTCATCGGGGCAATCTCCACGAGAGTAATCTCGCCGGGGTTCGAGTTGACCGTCTCCACAATCGCGTCGACGGCATGCCTTCTCTCCGGGCGTTGCCGCGCCTTTGGAAAGAAAGAGTTCCCCATCCCATCCTTGCCGTGGATGTACTCGACCGTGGTCCACTCTCGGAGGAGTGGATGCCGAGCACCCGGGTACACCGGGACCTTCCCCGACATCCCCGCGAATTCGACTGTGTAGAGCGCGTTCTCGACCTCCTGGTCGAAATCTACGTTCCCGCAATTGATTGTGAGAGCCTCGAGCTTCGCGTTCTTCGCCCGGAGCGCCATCAGTATCGCGATTGTATCGTCGCCCGCAGTGTCGGTGTCGAGAAGAATCCGAAGCACGTCCACGATACAGAAAATCGATAATAAGAATTAACGGTCCTCGGAAGAATATATAAGTCATAACCTACATATCGAGCAAGATGGAAAGGTTCGAGTGCGCCTCGTGTTCGATGAAGACAGAGGAGGCGTCTCTCGAGGCGCGCTGTAGGAAGTGCGGCGGCGCACTCATCCCCCTCCCGCTGGTTGAGCGGAGAGTGAAGAGGAGCGAGCTCGAATCACTCCCCCCGGGAGTTTGGAGATACAGAGATCTTCTCCCTCGCGTCGAAGAGCACCAGGTCGTCACATTGGGGGAGGGAGGGACTCCACTGCTGGCCGCCCCGAGGCTGGGAGCCGAGCTCGGGTTCGGTGCCCTTCTCGTCAAGGATGAAACTAGGAATCCCACCGGCTCATTCATCGATAGGGGGGCGACGGTCCTCGCGTCCGTGGCTAAGAGGGACGGGGTGAGGCGAGTACTGTGCACGACGACAGGGAACCTCGGTGCCTCTCTGGCCGCCTACTCGGCCAAAGCCGGGATAGAGACCAGGATAGGAATTCACCCCAATACAGACCAGGGGAAGCTCTACCAGATGATCGCGTACGGCGCGAAGGTCGAGATGCTCTCTCACCCACGAGCCGCTCCAAGCGAGGGGGAGGAAGGCACCGCCGTAACAGCTGCCAACCACTACCTCCTGGAGGGAGAGAAGACAACTGCCTTCGAGATCATTCAGGACGAGGGATGGAGTCAACCTGATGCAATCGTTCTCCCCGTCGGGACGGGCGGCCACCTGACGATGGTCTGGAACGGTCTTCTCCAGCTTTCCGCCGCCGGAATCGTTCAGAAACCCACTTGCAGCCTGGTGGGGGTCCAGCTCGAGGGCTCGCCACCCCTGACAGATATCCTAGAGAAGAAGCGTCGGAGGGGGACGGAGGGGAGGGGGGCGCTCGCCGAGCTGGAGGAGTCAGACCCGGTGTTCCTGAAGGCAGCTGCGCGAGCGATCAGGGACTCGCGCGGGTTTGGTGTGAAAGTCTCGGCGAAGGAGGCGATCGGCGCGACGGGGGAGCTCGCGAGAACGGAGGGTATCTTTGCGGAGCCAGCCGCAGCATCCGTTGTGGCTGCAGTGAGAAAGATCGGGGAGAAAGAGCTTCTGTCTAAAGATAGTAGGATAGTTTGCGTCATCACGGGGACGGGGCTAAAGGACACGAAGGCAATTTCAAGAATCGCGAGGACGGCGAAGCACATCGTGACGAGAGAGCAGCTAGTCATAAAGCCGGTCCAGCTCGGGGCGACAAAAGTTTCGATTCTCCGCCTTCTGCGAGGGGAGCCCCTCTTCGGCTACCTCCTCTGGAAGAAGATCAAGGAGGGGAGGTCGATAAGCATCCCGAGCATCTATCAGCATCTCTCAGAGCTTGAGGGGATAGACCTCGTCAGGAGGTCGAGTATGGTCAGGGCAAGGGGTAGAGAGCGAGTGATCTACGAGTTGACAAGGAAAGGTGTGGCCGCACTCGAAGCCGCAGCGAGGGCCGCGGGGGGAGAGAAACTTCTCCTCGACTGAAAGGGCGGCGAGGCTCGTGAAAGTCCTCGGGGAGGAGGAGTGGAAGACACTCCTGGGCCTCGAGCGTGCGTCGATGAAGTATGGCTTCGCCGACCCGGGGATGGCCTCTCGCCTCGCGGGGATTCCCCTAGAAAGGGTGAACTTCGCGCTCGATAGGCTGAACGGGAGAGACCTGGTAAGGGGGAGAGGCGCCAACTTCACCCTGACGTTCTCCGCCATTGAGGCGCTCGCCCTGAGAGAATACGTCAGGCGGGGGCTCATCTCGGCTCTCGGGGCGATAATCGCAAAAGGAAAGGAATCCGATGTCTACGAGGCATTTACGGAAGAGGGCGGACTACTTGCGGTGAAGTTCTTCAAGATTGGGAGGACGAGTTTCCGTGACGTCGCAAGAAAGAGGTCCCTAGAAAGGTCGGAGACGAAGGGCTGGATTGCGAGGAACTACGAGGCCGCCAAGAAAGAGCTCTCCTCGCTGCGGAAGCTCGAGGGACTCACCAAGAGTGTTCCCAGGGCGATAGCTCACGACCGCAGCACAGTCCTCCTGGAGGAGCTGAATGGAGTTAAGCTGGTCGAGAGGCCCGAGTTGGACGACCCTCCGCTTATCCTAAAGGAGATCATCGAATGCGTCAGAGTTGCATACAAGGAGGCGGGGATGATTAACGCGGACCTGAGCGAGTACAACATCTTAACTGATGGTCGGAGCGTCTGGTTGATCGACTGGCCCCAGGCGGTGAGGACAACTCATCCCAACTCGGCGGCGCTTCTGCAGAGAGACCTCCACACCGTCCTCAAATTCTTCCGGAGGGTCTACCGCGTGCTCCTCGAGGAGTCGGAGGTAGCCGATTACGTCGTGGGAAGGAGGGCAACCCTCGGAATCAGAAGAGCTGGACCCGCTTCTTGAGTATGAGCGTCGTGACGTCCTTGATAGTCCGGAGGGACTCGTCCAAGATCGACTCGACGTCCCCCCTGACGCTCGAAAGCGTTCTACCCCGCTCGAGAACAAGAGCCGCGCTCGCGATCTGCGGCTGGTCAATCGGATAGCCAATCCTGCTTAGGATGCGAACGTAGGACTCCCCGACCCCGGGCACCTCCTTCGCAATTCTCTCAGCCGCCACGATCGCCAGGGCGTTGAAGAGCTTGCCCGTGTGGTTGATCGGATTCTTCCCGGCCGTCGCCTCCATCGAATACTGTCGCATCGGGGAGATTAGACCGTTCACGCGGTTCCCCCGCCCCGTGTTCCCGTCATCTCCTTGCTCTGCGGAGGTTCCCGTGACCGTGAGGTAGTAGGCTCCTCTCCTCGGGTCGTCCCCCGCGTTCAGCTTGATGCTTACACCCAGGTCGATGTTCGAAGCGAGCCTCTCAATCTCCTCCCTCACGTCTGAAACGACGCCGACATAGTGGTCTGCGTCAGGGACCTTGCCACAGACCATCGCTGCAGCGACTGTTACGTCCAGCCTCTGCTTCCTTCTGAGCCCCATTACCTTCACGTCTTCTCCGACCTCGGGATACTTCTTCTTGAAGTCGCGGGAGTTGAGGAGCTTCTCGATGCTGAGCACGAGCATCTCGGTGGGTGAGAGAGGGGCGTATCCCACGCCAATCGAAGTGTCGTTGGAGATGGGCATCTCTTTTTTCCGCATGAAGACCGAAACTAGGTCGGGTGAGCCCTGCTTGATCATCGTTGCGATCCTCACGTGCTTCTTGGGGTCGAGGAACCTCATCGTTTCGCTGAGGAAGCCCTCTATCGACTTCTTGGCAATCCTGTCGACCGGGACACGAACCTCCCTCCCCTTGAAGGGGACGACGGCCGTGGCCCTCCCCGCCACCAGAAGGTAGATGGGCTGGAGCACTCTCCCGCCCCCGAACTTGGCACTCGCTTCTCCACCCACGAGAATCCCCTTGTCGACGTTGTGATGAAGAATGGCGCCGAAATTCTCCAGGTAAAACTTGCTCAGACCCAGAGAGACGGACTCGGAGGCTCCGTCGATGAGGCTGTCGGGGTGCCCCTTCCCCTTCCTTTCGACAATCTCGACCTCGAAGTCCTGAACGCCGTACCCTTGTATCTGCTCCACATGCAGCGACCTTGCCAAGGGGACCTCCTAGAGTCTGTCTTCGATCCTGATGTAGAGGACGTTATTTCCCCTTATGACGACCTTCCCGTAGTTTGCCTTTGGAGCCCCGTTCTCCGACTCCTCAGCATCGACAAGAATGACGTTCATGTAGGGGTCGACGTTCGACATCTTTCCCCTGTACTCAATCTCGCTCTTCAGTCTGACGGATACGACCTTGTTTGTTGCCTTCTGCAAAACTGTCAGCGGTCTCTTGGGCTGCGGAGCTGGCGTCGAAGTCACGTCGGACTTTTGCAAGGGGGCCCTCTCGGAGTTAAAAAGCTATCTGGCGGATGCGCGACCCCACGAGTCTTGAGCGCCTCCTCGGAACGCGGGGGAAGAACGATCACACTCGGGGAGGCGGTCGAGCTCTCAAGGGGATCTCCCGTAATCTCCTCGGGCTCTGCCGCAATCGACTCCCTCCTCCAGGGGGGTTATAGAGGCGGTGAACTCGTCGAGGTCTATGGCGAGAGCAACACGGGGAAGACCCAGCTCGCTATGCAGGCTGCTCTCTCGTGCGCCGCCCGCGACTCGAGCGTCCTCTACATCGATACCGAAGGCACCTTCAGACCCGAGAGGATGGACGCGATTGCGCGGGCGAAAGGGTTGGACGGCCGCGAGCTACTTCGAAAAGTTTACAGGATGAGGGCCGCCGATGCCTCCTCTCAAATCGAGGCGTCCAAACTCGTACACACGAAGGCGGAGCTGGCGGGTTGTCGAATGATAGTCGTAGACACAGTGACGAAGAACTTTTCTGTCGAGTATCCGGGAAGCAAGAATCTCACGCGTCGTCAAGGCCTCCTCAGCGTCTACCTAAGCGGGCTAGCTAGGGACGCCTTCCTCATGGGAAGGGCTGTCCTCCTGACTAACAGGGTGACCTCTTTCCGCACCCCTGCCGGCAGCCGAGAAGCTCATATCGGTGGAGAAACGCTCAGCCAGATGGTGCACAGATCGATTCATCTCACGAGGGAGGGAGGAAGTAGAGGAGGAGGTAGGATTCTAGCCTCACTAGCAGGCTGGGGTGGGGGTTTAGTTGCCGAAGGCGTTATTAGCGAACGTGGATTCAGCTAGGAGAGAGGATCGTGTCGCGCGTGAATGGTAAGGGTGTTGCCTCTCGGTAGAACAGGGAGCGTTGAAGACAGGGAGCAAGAGCACGGACATAGCTGAGGTCATGCAGCTGATCGTGAATTCGGAATTCGAGGCCGCCAAGAAGAAGGTGACCTCCATGTCCGCGAGCGTTAGGACTGAGAGGATGAGGGGGTCGCTCGCGGCGGTGAATGGGATCATAATAAGCATGACAAAGAAAAAAGAAGGGAGCTTGCCCTCATGGGACGAAGAAAGGGCGGTCAGAGCGGCGCATCAGATTCTGAAGAGTGAGATGCTCGATGATTTCGACAAGGGTTACTCGGAGACTCTCGTGAAGTATGGTAAGCTGACGAAGCCGGCTAAACCCCAAGCGTGAAGAGAAGTATCCAGACGAAGAGGAATAACATGACGTATCCCCCAATCCCTGTGCTGTAGACCTTCGATACCTTCTCTGGCTCGACGTTCCTGAACCAAGTATATCGGGCCAGATAGTACGATGCAAAGTATACGAGGACACCGACGAGTATCCCGTCCGTGTAGTCACCTCCCACGATGCGAAAGACTCCCTCTGCTGCGAAGGCCGCGAAAACCCCGAGAGAGATGCGCGTCCAATACAGCTTGTTAAACGCGGACGCACTGCTTGCACCGAGGCCGCGACGATCTTTGCCAGAAGGTTCGGGGGCAGAGGTCTCTCTTCTCACCAAGGAATTTGGTAACAGGCTGCGATGCGTCCACGTTTAAAACGTTTGTTCGATGGAAAAGACGCGGACTCGGCTATCCGCTCTTCCAAGTGAGAACTGCGACCCAAGATGACCTCGGGAGGATTCTCAGAATAAGAGGCCGCAGCCTACTCAGGACCAATGAAGAGTCTTTAGCAACGGAAAAGTGTTAAAGGCTGTCCCCGATTGTGCTCGCTCGGTAGATGACGACGATGCCATTTCGAGAGTTCCTGATGCCCCCGTACGCGTACACGGCGATGTACGTCGTCTTCTTCATCAGCGGCTCCGTGATGCTGTACGGACTTTACAGACACTTGAAGGGCTATCGAATCGGCCTTCGCGAGTTCTTTGGACTTGTCTCGGATGATTTCGGCGCGAAGGCTAGCCGGTTTTTCAAGTTTGGACTGGGGCAGGGGAGGGTCCTCGCGGAGCCGTCTGGCGGGGGGATGCACGGCGCCCTATTCTACGGTTTTCTGATGCTCCTCGCGTATACAACCCTTATCTTTTTCCAGACCGATGTCCTCCCCCTCTTCACCTCCGCGAGTTACCTCCAGGGAAACTTCTACATCTTGTTGGAATTCCTCGGCGACGCGTTCGGGATGGCATATGTGGTGGGGTTAGCGATCGCCGCATACAGGAGGTATGTAAAGCGTCTCGCGAAGCTGGAGACGGGGTGGAGGGACAGTCTGGTGCTCGGGATGCTCCTGTGGATAGGTCTTTCGGGATTCATAGTCGAGGCGGTAAGGTTCGTCTTCGTCCCCTCGCAGTGGGCAATCTTCTCTCCCGCGGGCGACGCGATTTCGATGCTGCTATCCGCCGCGCTGCGGCTCGACCCCTTTGGCTTCTACCAGGCATTCTGGTGGGCCCACATGCTCTCGGTCTTCGCCCTCCTTGCGGTAACACCCTACACCAACCTGGTCCACGTCTTTACCTCCGGGTTCAACGTGGCGATTGCCCCGGTCAAGCCGATGGGGAAGCTGAACACGCCCTTCAGCCTCGCCAAGATGGCCGAAGCGGGGACCTATGAAGCGCCCCCAAGCGCGAGGCGGAGCAGTGACTTTTCCCCGCTTCAGCTCCTAGCCCTCGACGCATGCACGAACTGCGGGAGGTGCCAGGAGGTCTGCCCGGCCTACGCATCGGGGCGGGACCTCTCCCCTAGGGTCGTCGTCCAAGACTTGGGAAGAGACATGCGAGGCAACGAAGGAGTCGACGTCTTCACGAAGGGAGTGATTCGGGAGACGGAGCTGTGGGCCTGCACGATGTGCAACGCGTGCGTCTCCGCCTGCCCCGTCTTCATAGACCAGGTCGACTACATCGTCGATTACAGGCGGACACTCGTCAGCGAGAACAGGCTTGACGGGAAGAAGAGGTCCTTCTTGGAGAACGTAGCAAGGAACAACAATCCATTCGGGCTACCCCAGCGAGAGAGGCAGAGCTGGCTGGTTGAGATGGGTGTCCCGACAGTCAAGCAGAATCCAGGCGCGGAGTACCTCTACTGGGTCGGATGCCAGTCGAGCTACGACCCGAGAGGCAGAAACGTCGCGAGGGCGATGGTGAAGATCCTGAAGGCGGCGCGAGTCAACTTTGCGATTCTGGGCAACGATGAACTATGCACCGGAGAGCCTGTGAGGAGAATGGGGGAAGAGGGAAGATTCCAGGAGCTCGCCCTCAAGAATATCGAAGGCATAAGGCGGGCGGGGGTGAAGAAGGTCATCGTCCATTGCGCCCACTGCTTCAACACCTTCCTCAACGAGTATCCAGAGTTTGGTGCTGAATTTCAGGTGATACATCACACCCAGCTCATCAGCGAGCTGATACGGAGCGGGAGGCTGAGGGTCGGAGGGCTCGACCAGAGAGTTACGTACCACGACCCCTGCAACCTCGGGCGGATGAACGGTGTCCTCGATGCACCGAGAGATGTCCTCAAGTCGGCCGCAGGTCTCGAGCTTCTGGAGATGAGGAGAAGCGGATTGAACAGCTTCTGCTGCGGCGGTGGAGGTGCGAACGTATGGTATCAAGTTCCCGAAAGGAAGAAGATCGGGGTGATCAGGATGGAGGAAGCGAAAGAAACGGGAGCTAACATTCTCTCTGTTGCCTGCCCCTTCTGCATCACGATGTTTGAAGACGCCATGAAGACCACGGGAGACACCCAGCTTCTCGTAAAGGACATCGCTGAGGTGGTCTCGGAGACACTCACGGAGTAGAGCGACAGGACGAAGAGCAGCCTGAGGAGGAAGCTGTCGCGGGGCGTCTCGTACGGTGCGTGGGTCACGATAGGGAACCCGGATGTGAGCGACATCCTCCAGGGACTGCCCTTCGACTGGCTCGTCTTCGATACGGAACACTCCCCACTGGGCGCGGAGACGGTTAGCCACATGATCCAGGTCCTGGACGAGGAGAAGGTCTCCCCGCTCGTCAGGGTCGGAGCGAACGACCAGTATCTCATCAAGGTGGCTCTGGACATGGGGGCTCACGGAGTCGTCGTCCCTCTCGTCAACACGCGTAAGGATGCCGAGGTGGCGGTGAGCTACTGCAAGTACCCCCCCGTCGGGGTCAGGGGGGTCGCGCCGAGGAAGGCCGCGGACTATGGGCTCAGCACGGCGGAGTACCTGAGAAAAGCCAACGAAGAAACGCTACTCCTTGTTCAGGTCGAAACCAAGGAAGCGCTCGAGAACATTGACGCCATCCTCGCGGTCAAGGGTGTTGACATCGCGTTTGTAGGGCCGACGGACCTGACGATGTCGCTAGGGTTTCTGGACGACCGCTCGAACCCGAGAATCCTCGAGGAGATGCGGAGTGTCGTAAAGAAGTGCCAGGAGTACGGCAAGATACCCGGAACCATGGCCCTTACGCCAGACGAAGCGAAGCGCGACGAATCGATGGGATTCAGATTCATCTCGCTCGCCTCTGACGTTCGTCACCTGATGGGGGGGGCGAAAGACTTTCTGAAGTCGGTGGGGAGACTCTAGGCCGCTCGTCTCCCTCTCCCTTCACCCGTTCCTCGCGCGAGGTCCTGCGTGCCGGGGAGCGAACGAATATCCTAATCAGCCCCGATTTAATGATGAGTAACCCGGAGACCAAGATCGCAAACGAGACGCGAGGGCGGGTGTCACGGGGAATCCGAAGAGCAGACTGAACGGATCGGCATGTAGGCGAGGAGGAAGCGAACGCCGAAGACACGCCCCATCGGCTCACGGGCACTATCTCCCGTTAGAGATTGTCGATGACGCACGGTTCTTCATGTTGAAACCTAACCTAACCCTTCAGTATCTCCAGTATGGCGGGTACGACCTGATATAGGTCCCCGACAATTCCATAGTCAGCGACCTGGAAGATGGGAGCGTCCCTGTCCGTGTTGACAGCGGCAATCACTTTAGACTCCTTTATCCCAGCAACGTGTTGAAGCTGCCCCGATATCCCGAGGGCAAAGTAGAGGGATGGTTTTACCGTGACGCCGGTGAGGCCGATATGAAGCTCCTCGGGGAGCCAGCCATAGTCGGATGAAAGAGGTCTCGAACAGCCGAGAGCACCCCCTAATGCCTTCGCGAGGTCCTCTGCGAGCCTAAGGTCCTCCTTCGTCCTGAATCCCCTCCCCGCAGAGACGATCACAGACGCGCCCCGAAGGTCGGTGGTCGACTCCCGCTTCTCAAGGGTCTCCACGAGCCGGACACCTCGATGGAGGCTCCCGACTTCTTCGACCTCCAAGCCCGTCCTTCCCTCTGACATCATGGGATAGGTCCCGACCTTCACGGTCGCCACGCACGGAAGGTCTGCCTTTACCTCAGCGACAACCTTCCCTGCGAAGACGTCTCTATCCCCGACGATCGAGGTGCCTTGAAGCCTCAGACGATAGACATCACTCAGGCATCCCAGCCTCAGCTTTGCAGCCAGCCTGGCCGCAACGATTCTTCCCGTCCGCGTCGCCCCCACGAGAATCGCGGAAGGTCGCTTCTTCGTCGCTGCTCGGGCCAGCGCTTCGGCGATCAGGTCTGGGTCTCCCTCTACTTCCTCACCGCCGTCGACCAGGAGGACCTTCCCAGCTCCCTCGCCAGCCCTCGACCGCTCGGTCACGACGAATAGTTGCTCACCCGAGAGGGACTCCGCGAGCTCCCTCCCCGCGGTAGCCACCTCCCTCGCGACTGAGTTCACCTCTGAATAGCTCCAGACAGTTCCCGTCAGCGCTTCAGCACCCCCTCCGACCTCAGGGCCTCGACGAGTTTCCTCGAGGTCGCCTCGGGGCTTCCCTCGAAGATCACGCGCTTCCTGCTCATCGCGTGAGCTGTCATCCCGACCGTCGTCACCAATCTGGGGGGCGCTCTTCCATCAATCAGCAGCTCCGACCCGACCTCCTCGATCGGCTTCTTCGATGCCTGCATGATCTGAAGGAGGGTGGGGTAGCGCGGCTCGTTGATCTCGCTCACGACCGAGACGAGTGCGGGTAGCTCTGCTTCCAGGACTCTCACGCTCTCCTCCAGGGTCTGCTCGCAGCGAATCACCCTGTCCTTGATTTCGACCTTCCTAACGTAGCCCAGGAATGGAAGAGCGAGCCACTCCGACAGCATCGGACCGACCTGCCCCGCGTAAATATCGGAGGAACCCTCCGCGCAGAGCACGAGGTCGAACGGCCCGGCCCTCTCGATCGCTCTCGCGAGGAGGTAGGCGGTGGTCAGGCTGTCGTGAGGGTCGGGCTCGGCCACGACGACGACGAGGTAGCCTCTGTCGCCACCCATCGCCAGTGCTTCCTTCACCGTCTTCTTTGCGTCGCTCCTCCCGACCGTGATAATTGTGACGCTGCCGCCCGATGACTCCTTCAGCCTGATCGACTCCTCTACCGCATTCTTGTCGAAGGTGCTCATCTTCGAGGGTGCACCCGAAAGGTCAGGCGTGCCTGAGGCGTTCACCCTGAGTTCCACCTCGTCGACAGCTTGCTTTACGCAGACCGCTATCTTCAGAGCGACCTCGCCAACTCGCGGCTAGCGATCAACATACGGAGTACCTCGGAGGTGCCCTCCCCAATCGTGAGAAGCCTGGCGTCCCTCCAGTGGCGGTGCACATCCTCGGAGGTGTAGCCGAGGCCCCCAAAGATCTGAATCGCTTGGTCGCATACCCTCACCGATGTCTCCGTCGCGAAGACCTTCGCCTGAGACGCTTCCGATGAGAATTCGAGCCCCATCTCCTTCAGGCGGGAGGCGTAGAGGCAGAGGAGGCGGGCCGCGCTGATTCCCGTGACCATATCAGCGATCTTCTCCCTGATAAGCTGAAAATCGGAGATGAGTCCCCCGAATGCCCTTCTCTCCTTGCTGTAAGTGACCGCCTTCTCGTAGGCGACTTGGGCGACACCCACGCAGAGGGCTCCCATTACGATCCTGCTGGAGTTCAACATCGTCTTCACTTGCTCGAATCCTTCCCCCTCCCTCCCCACGAGGTTCTCCGCGGAAATCCTGCAATCTGTTAACCGCAACTCTGAGGTCCTCGACCCTCGCATTCCCAGCTTGGGCAGGTCCTCCCCAAATTCGAGACCCGGAGCCGACTTCTCGACGATGAAGCTGGACGGCCCCTTCTCGGTTGCGCCCAGCACAAAGTAGAGGTCGGCCTCCCCCGCGTTCGTGATGAACATCTTCGTCCCATTCAAGACATATTCCATCCCCACCCGCCTCGCCTTGGTCCTGACAGCCTTCGCGTCCGACCCTGAAGCGGGCTCGGTGAGGCTGAAGGATGCGAGCTTCTTACCGGATATTATCCCGGGAAGGGTGTATGCAGAGAATGGAAGTTCGAGTCCGCCGTACCGGGAAGGGTACGGAATCAGGCAGATTCCGTTCTCGAGGAGGCTCTTCCTCGCCGAGGTAATCTTCTCTGCGAGTGAATCGAACTTTGGGGAGAGCGGCGAGATCTTCTCCTCCATGAATGCAGCGAGTCCGGAGAGGACATCCGAGACCTCCTCCTCACGCGCCGGATGAAGCATCTTCAGTAGCTGCCTGTGTTCGGGCTTGAAGAGGGGCAACTGTGCCCTGTGCCGGTCTGAGCCTGATTTAACAATTCTCAGTGGCAAATCCTAAAAGAAAGACGATTCGCCGCTCGGACGTGTACCTCGCGGAGGAACTGAGCAGGTATGCGGCCTCTCTCAGATTCGCCGACCTCGACGGGAGCACGCTCTCTGAGGCAAAGCGCAGGACGATCGACGCGATCGGGTGCGCGATTGGTGCCTACAACGAGACACCGGTCAGGATTGCGCGGACAGTCGCGGACAAGACTAGTTCCCGCCAACCCTCGCCGATACTCGGGACGAGAAGGAAGACCTCTCCGGAGGCGGCGACCTTCGTAAACGGGCTCATGATAAGGTACTTCGACTTCAACGACACCTACCTCTCCAAAGAGCCCGCGCACCCCAGCGATAACCTCGGGGCCACCCTCTCGGTTGCGGAGAGCTTAGGAGCCAGCGGGAAGGACCTCCTGCTTTCGACGGTTCTGGCCTATGAACTTCAGTGCAGACTCTGCGACGCCGCTGATATCAGGCACAGAGGGTGGGACCACGTCTGCTACGGGCTCGTCTCCGTCGCCCTCGCTGCTGCGAGACTCATGGGGCTCGGCACGGCGAAGATGACCGAGGCGGTCAACATAGCCCTCAACGCTCACATCGCGATGAGGCAGGTGAGGGCGGGGGAACTCTCCATGTGGAAAGGAAGCTCGTTCTCCAACGCGGCTCGGAACGCGGTCTTTGCCGCTTCACTCGCCAAGGAAGGGATGACCGGGCCGTCGCCGATCTTCGAGGGCGAGATGGGTTTCTTCAAGCAGGTTTCGGGGCCGTTCGAGCTGGATACCGAGGAGTTCGGAGGGAGGAGGAGAGGCTTCAAGATCGGCGAGACTTACATCAAGTACTTCCCGGCAGAGTACCACTCACAGAGCGCCGTATGGGCGGCCCTCGAATTGAGGAAGGAGCTGGGAGACCCTTCGGAGGTGGAATCGGTCGACGTCGCTTCGCACGAGGCGGGCTACACGATTCTCGGGAAGGACCCGGAAAAGTGGAGACCGACGACGAAGGAGACAGCCGACCACAGCCTACCCTACATTGTCGGGATGGCTCTTCTCGAGGGCAAGATAGAGAACTCGACGTACGCCCCCACGAAGTTCAGAAACAAAAAGACACTCGACTTCCTGAAGAAGATAACAGTCAAGGAGGACAAGAGGCTCACAGCCCTCTATCCGAATGAAGGGATCGCAAACAGGATTACGGTGAGAACGAAGTCCGGGAGGACGCTCGAGGAAGAGGTCATTTTTCCAAAGGGACATCCCAAGAATCCGCTCACCGATGGTGAAGTGGAGCAGAAGTTCAGGAAGCTTACGAAGCGGTTCCTGGGCGAGGCGAGGACGGATGAAGCACTCAGCCTGCTCTGGAGCCTCGAGAAGGTGAGGGATCTCTCGGAGCTCACAGCCACCCTGGTTGTAAAGTGAAAGCTACTTCCTCTTGTATGATAGGTCCTTTCCCTTCCAGATGTCTGGGTCTCCCCAGAGCCCAAGCCGCCACGCAGTGAACTCAACGACCTGAGAATGGTCGATGAAGAGATTGACCTCCCTCCCGAAGTTCTTGAGATACCACTTGAAGACGGGAGGGTCGGAGGCCTCAAACATCCACCTCTCATACCCGAACCTCTTCACGAGATTCTTGATGACGTCCGTTCGCCATCGTTTCGCCGGGAGGTCCTCCGTGATCCCCTCAGACTCGAGCATGAACAGTTCCGCTCCCACCTTTAGATGGGCCTCGACCTCCCTCACCATCTCAGCGTAGGGTCTCAACTTCATCTTCTCTGAGTAGCCCACGATGTGAGTCCCCGCCCCAGCACCAATCATCATCGAGACCTCGGGTTTCGGTTTCATGCCCAGCTCCCTCACCTGCTTCACAATCGCGACCTTGTCAAGGAGCTTTATGGGGGCGAGACCGCTGGAAACCTCCACCACGTCGAACCCCAGCGCCTTGCACTCCTCAAGGTAGAGGTCGACGGCTCTCGAGCCCTCAGCGATCACGCGTTCGACGAAGCCTCCCGTCGAGACGTAGACCTCGTGCTCGTGGCAGAGGTCGATGATATTCCTGACCTTGTCCCGGGCGAGTAGCCTCATCGACCCGCCCGCGAACTTGTAACCGTCCACGTACTCCCCCCAGTCTTCGAGGAGGTCTCTGAGGTAACCGTAGGTGACTGAAGCGTAGTAGGGGCCCCTAATCTCTATGATTCCGGAGGCCCTCGGCTTGGGGGGAAGGTCGTGCAACTCCACGAACTCGACAGCCTTGGTCCCCACTAGGGGGAGGGGGGAGCATCTCGATTTAAGGCGGGCGAGATGAAGACGTCAAATACGAGCGAGAGGAGGGGCCGACGGTTTGACTCACGCCGAGCGCTATGCCCTCGCGAGCCTGCCCGTCGCTTTCTTTCTCTGGTACGTCACGTTCCAGGTCAACGCGCTTAGCTTCTGGGAGAGAATATCACTCTCCACGGTGATACTCCTCTTCGTCTCCCTCAGCCTCGGGCGGAGTGGGATGCGCCTGAAGCCGAGTGGAAGAACTCTCGCTATCGGGGTACTGTCATCCATCCTACTCTACCTCTTTTTCTGGTCGGGCTTCCAGGTCTTGAAAGGAAATTCGACGTTTGTCCAGCAGGTCTCTTCGGTGTACATCCTCAGGAGTTCCGAGCCCTCTTACCTGATCTTCCTTCTACTTATTTTCCCGATAGGTCCCGCTGAGGAGACATACTGGCGCGGCCTCATCCAGCGGGAGCTCCAAAGGAAGATGAGCGGACGGGCAGCGATAATAGTGACATCGGCGCTCTACTCTTTGATACATCTCCCCACCCTGAACCCTTCCCTGATCTTCGTCGCGCTCGTAGGGGGGCTCGTCTGGGGCTATCTCTTCAGAAGGTACAACAACGACCTCCTCCCCTGCCTCGTCTCTCACATCCTCTTCGACGAGCTCGTCTTTGTGGCGCTTCCGATAGGCTAGAGGAGGAGCGCCAGCGAGAGAAGGAGTGTGAATGTGACGGATTGAAGGAATGCTCTCATCGTCCGGCGGGCGTGCTCGGGAGGTGATGCATCCCTCCCGGACAAGTCGACCGCGCCTACGAAGAGGGGGATTGTGAGGAGGACAGCCGCCGCGTAGACGGGCGCATAACCGAGGAGGATGAAAAGAAAGACCAGGAGGTATGCGACGAGCCCCAGGGCGAAGATGAGTTTGTTCGTCAGATTTCGCCCCAGCACTACTGCGAGGGACCTCTTACCCGCCTCACTGTATGCATCGAAGAAGATTTTGTCGTGGGAGAGGAGTACGCTGGTAGTGAGGAGACCGGTCGGAATCGAGAGTATCAGCGGAATGAGGGAGAGACCTCCCGTCAAGACGTAGTAGGTGCCCAAACAAGGAATCGGACCGAAGCTCAAGAAGATCGCGAGTTCCCCCATCCCCAGACCTCGGTAATCGAGCTTGACCGGTGGGGCGGCATAGAAGTAGCTCAGGAGGATTCCCGGGATCGCAATCCCCAGCGCGAACCATCCCACCGTGAGTGAGAGGTAGAGGCCGACGACAAGGCTGAAGCCGTAGAGTATTCCGGAGGCCTCAAATCCGCCCTTCAGGCTGATCATTCCTCTGGTAAGAGGCTTCCACCCCGGGAATTCCCGCGGGAAGGTCTTATCCGAGACCGAGTCGACTCCGTTCACGTGGTCGTAGACGTCGTCGATCGCGTTCGCCGCGAGGTGGAGTGAGATGCTCCCCACGAGTGCGAGAAGGAAGTTCAAGGCATTGAATCTCGAGGTAAGATACCAGGCCGCCGCCGCACCCAGGGCCACGGGCGCGACCATGACGGGAATGAACTGAAGTCTAACGAGCTTTGCGAAGACGACGAAGCCGCTCGGCTGACCCCGTGTCATGCTGTCTTGCCGATGGGCGCCATACCCTCCATCGCGTACTCAACGTTTCCTATCGGCATCAGGATCGGCAAGTCGACTCCGACTTTCACGTATTCGCGCACCCTCTCCATCGCTCGGTCGGGGCTTCCGGTTATCGTCAAGGCGTCGATCGCGGCGTCGGGGACCTGCCTCTTCGCCTCCGCTATGTCGCCTCGCTTCCAGGCCTCCTTCATCGGCTTTAGAATCTCCTCCTTGACCCCATACTTCTCAAGGGCGACGGCGGGAACCACCTCGCTCAGTTGATAGATGAAGAAGTAGAACCCCCTTATCGCCTCTCGAGCCTGCTTGATGTCTCGGTCCAATGAGGTCATCATGTAAGAGGCCTTGGGAATCGACCGATTACTGGAGTTCTCACCCTCTCTGACCCAGTTCACCATCCTCTCGGTTCCTTCAACGGTGCTAAGAGTAGGCGAGAGGATCGCTCCATCCGCCTTCATCCCGGCGAACCTGAGGGTCATCGGGGAGAGCGACGCGATGTAGAGCGGAATCTTGTAGGTGAGCTTGAAACCCAACTCCAGGTCCTTGACCGTGAAGAAGTCCCCGCTAAAGTTGACCTTCCCGCCAGCCCAGATCGCCTTCAGGAGATGGATGTACTCCTTGATCCTCTTCAGTGGTCTGGTTTCCTTGACTGGGAAGATCCTGTGACCGATCAAAGGTATCGTCGGGAAACTCCCGAGGCCGAGTCCCAGGATCGCCCTCCCACCGGAGAGTTCACTGAGGCTCGCGAAAGTGGTCGCAAGTGTAACGGGATGCCTCGTGAATGTGTTCACAGCGCCCGAGCCCGCCTTCAGGGTGCGGGTGGCATTCAGCGCGCACGAGAGGTAGGTGACGACGTCTCTCTGGTAGAGACTCTCGTGCATGAAGATGGAATCGTAACCTGATCTCTCGGCCTTCTCGGCGACTTTCGCGAGCTCCGCGGCAGGCAGAACAGGGTTGAAGCCTACGGCGAGCCTCATCTCCTCATTTTCCGCTCTTCACCTGTAATATCCTTTTCGTGGGAGTGGGAGAGGAGCGGGTTGCGCGGCGCGGTCTCGGGTGAAAGGCCGTGGGCAAAATCGATAATTAAGATGTGAATGCAAGCGGTCGGGATGGGAGAGAGGGTAGGCATAGTCGGCGTGGGCTACGAAGGATTCAGACCGTTGATCTCCGACCTGTCCGCGAGAGAGCTCATGTTCGAGGCGGCCTCGAAGGCCTACTCCGACGCGGAGGTCGACCCAAGGAAG
>VBPK01000146.1 GCA_005877225.1 Nitrososphaerota archaeon | reverse complement strand
GCTCGTCATGGACAGGGATGTAAATGCCGCACGGAACATCCTACAGGCGGGTCTGGAACAGGCCCGTGTGGAGGCCGAGCCTCTACTTGTCCAGCGCAGCGGGATAAGCAAGTTTGGCCGATGAAGCAAGAAGCTACGGTTCAGCCGCGGGTAGTTCACAGCAGCTTCTTCGCCAGCTCGACCACCCACGACAGTCTCCTCGGCAGCAGCTCTCGGAGAAATTCGAGGTCACTCGGTCCAAACCCTCCTAGGTACTTCATGAGGACGAGGTAAAGGACGAACCCTAAGAGGATCGAGACAAGGGAGGCGAGAACGGTCGCACCTCTCCCCAGGGGAAGCACCGTAGTCAGAGCGTCGAGGAACCCGTAGACCGCGACACCCATGACGACGGAAGCCGCACTCGACTTCAGATATCCTCGGCCGTCGAGGACGAGGTCGCCCTGACCACGGACGAAGTAGGCGAGGGTGGTCATCGCCAGGACGAGCATCGCACCCCGGGCGATCGCAATCCCGAGGAGCCCGAACAGGGGCACAAGAACCAGGGCGAGAGTGACGAGCGCGACCAGCCCGACGATATTTGCAACTGAGAAGAGGTAAATCCGCGCCCCGACGAGGAGGTCTGATGAATAGACTGCACCGACGGAGGTAAAGGCTACCGAGACGGAGATGACGGCGAGGAGAGGCGCGGCGCTGAGGTACTCCCTTCCAAAGAGCTCCAGCAGGAAGGGAGAGACTGCTGCCAGCCCGGCGCCCATGGGCGCCGCTATGAAAATGATATACCGAGTGTAATTCCTCATCAACTCCCTCCGGCGCGCCGCCTCGTCGGGTCTCAGGGAACCCAGCGTCGGAACCAGAACGTTCGTGACAGCGGTAGGGGCAAACGAGGCGACTGCCGCCCCGACAGTCGCGACATTGTACACACCGAGGTTGCTGAGCCCCTGCTGGAAGAATGCGAGGAGTTTGTCAACCTGGGTAACCCCGAATCCCGCGAACGCGGCAATCATGACCGAGGCCATGTAGGCCGCCACCTGTCTGACGCTGAAGGGCGCATCCTTCGAGGCGAGCACCATCCTCGCCGCCAAGGGAGTAGAAGTCGCAGCGAGGACAAAGTCGCCGATGGTGAAACCTATGAAGACGCCGCTGACAGCATACCCAAGAAACACGAGGAGTCCAGCGACGGCATACCGCAGAGCACTCGACGCAATGAGGAGCTTACCGGCCAGAGGCGCTCGCCCCGCCCCGACGAGAGAGTAGACACCAAGCTGGGCGAAGGAGTAGGCAACGGAGTCGAGGGCTGCGTAGACGAACGGTTTCGGATTCAGAGGGGCCGCGAGCGATGCAGCTACAGAAGGATTCGAGAGAATGACCGCCGCGGCGGATGAGGCGGCTGCGCAGATCCCCACGGAGAGGAAGTAGAGCTTGCGCGCCGAACCCTCCCCGCTCTGGATGTACTGTGATAGGAACCTGGTCACCGCTGGCGGTGTGGCTGTTATTCCCGACCCGACGAGGGGAAGGGCGAGGGTGGCCAGAGTGGAGGTGCCAATCACCAGCACATTTAGGAGGGAAACAAGGCCGACCTCATTGACAGAGATGTAGTTCGTGAGGATCACGAAGTAGGCAGTGTTGAGGAGGAGGGAGAAGATGCTTGCCGCGTAAATGGCAGCCGCCCCTCTCGCAACCTTCGCCTCGGTCTCCAAGCTGCACTCGCCTGCCACTGGGTTGACTATTTATCCGAAGGGTCCGCGAGTAGTCTTGGGGAGGCCGGGCTAGGGTTCCCGAAGATAATCGTAGAGGGAGCTCTGGTGAGACGCGAGAGACCTCGCCGTGAAACCAAGCCGCTTCAGGTCGCGCGCGAATTCCTGGGCGTGGCCGTGAGTGGTGTAGACGATCTCCGGTGCGACCTCTTGGACCAGCCTCAACAACTCCTTGTAGTCGCAGTGGTCGCTCATGGGGAAGGCGTAGTCGGCACCGAGGTACTGGCCGTACCCAGGGTCGGTCGCCCACCCGCTGAAAGCCACGATGACAGCCCCGTACCGTCGCTTGAGGCTGGAGAGGAACCTGCTCGAGCCGCGCATTAATGGGGTGACCATGAGCCAAGGCCCCGCAGAGAAGTCCCCGTCTCCGGAACTCGCCGGGTCGACGGTCTTCCCCCTCTTCAGCTCGATGCCGTATTTCCGGTGGACCTCGTTCATCCTCGCGACACTCTCGTGAAGGTAGAGAGGACCCCACGCCGAGAAGTAGTAACAGAGTAGCTGTGCTTTTCCGAGAGGGTAGCCCATCAGGATGACGGGCTTCCCCTTGTCAAACGTCTCACTGATGAGGGTATTGACTTCCTTTACGAGCTTCGCGGTCGAGGGGAAGACGTACTCAGGGCTGCCGTAGGTCGTCTCTGTTATCAAGATCCTAGCTCTTCTCGTTCGGCACCTGCCGAGAAATGCGCGTTCACGCCCGGCCGCGTCCCCTGTGTAGAGGACCTCGTCGCCTATCCTCAACGCCCGCGAGCCCAAGATGTGCCCGGAGTCGAGCAGGTCGATGCTGTCCAGCTGGTCTACCGTCTCCCCCAGGTCGTATCCCCTCGCATACGCAAGGTCGGTCGTCTCCCTCGAGGCCAGAACCTTCGCTCCCCTCTTCGGGCGGTGGACGTGGTCGATGTGGGCATGCGAAACGAATGTGTAATCAGATGGGACGGAATCTCTCGGGTCGAGGAGGTACCGGCGATCGCCGTAGTCTATCTGAATGCCGCTGTTGATCGAGACACTCGCTCCCGGCAAAGACGTGCGCAATAATTCGAAATTCGCTCAAGATAAGCTCGATGGTGTAGGAGGAGGGCGAAGTCTAAGCATCTTCCATCCGTACGGTGGGAGGTTCACGCTGACTGTCAGCTTCTCCTGAAGTCTGACGGTGGGTCCTTCGACCCATCTCCCCGACTCGCAATTGAACTCCTCCAACCTCGCCACCAGGTGCCTCGCGAGAGATGGGTCCCTGAGAGGCACACTCAGGACGCAGGAGAAGGGTTGGTCAGAGGAACTCCCCAGGCAGACTAGGTTTCCGGGATCGCTGAACTGGACCGCCATGACGTGCGACTTCGTCACGAGGCGTTCGAACGTCCCGTAATTACCGTCAGCTTTGCGAGGCTCCCGGGTGGAAGTCTCGATGCGAACCTCATCTCCCTCTCGCCCGAGGAAGAGCGCCTGGCTCCCTCCATTCCCGAACCCCGAAGCGAAGAGCCACTTGACCTGAGTCGCTTTCGGAGGGTCCGCGCGGTTCTCCTCCCAAAGCCCCATCTCGCCGTAGAAGACAGATTCAATCAGGCGGGCGGCCGCGACGGGGTCACTCTCCTCACCATGGGAACCGCGATTCTCCGGGTCGAACCAGTATGGAAATTCACCCGGAAGGCCCGCTACCCCGTCGTGGACGAGTTTCGATACTTTGAGGAGTTGCGCGCTCCCCAACCCCGCGTAGCCCGCTCGGTAGGAAACGAGGGCACATGCGAGCGCCGCCCGGGTCCAGTACCCACCCAGCTGTCCCTCGAAGTAATTGCCGTTGACGAAGAGAGTTGAAGTGGTGGGAAGGGTCCTCGGTCCGAAGCCCGTCTCGAAGTCCTTCTCGAGCATCCTGCGAGCGAGTGCGGCGGTGAGACTCTGGCTCAGAGGAAGCCGATAGCAGGCGAGCACCTGGTCGATCGACTCCTCTCGGTGAACTCTCCCCTTTTCGTCGACATTCAGGACGAGACCCGCAGATATGCCGCCGAGTAGCTTCTCTCGTATGAGACCGATAAGATTCTCGCTCGCATCACTCGCGAGGGCAGCATCAGAACCTTTTCCCAGAGCGGCCGCGAGGGCTCCGAACGCACGGAGGGCGCCCGCAATGGCGAAGTTGACCTCGGTCAGTATTCCAGTGGGATATCCCGCCCGTAGCTCCCTTCGCCAACCTTGTGGAAGTGCGGGATTACAATGAACAAGTCCGGTTCGCGACAAGTCCCGAAGATATTTCGCAGCTCGCTTCAGTGATTGAAAGCACGCTCGAATCTCCTTCTTCTCGGCCAGAACTCGAAAAGCGAGAGACGCGTTCATTAAGAAGAGGGAAGTCTCCAGGACTCCGTCAGTGCCCTTCTCAAGGGAATGGGGAAGGGCGCCATTCTTACGCTGTGATGCCATCGCCTCTCCCACGATTCTTAGACAGAGCTCAGGGTTGACCAAACTCAGAGATCGTATTGTCTCCAGTCTGTCCAGGAGGCTCGGATCCCCCTCGATAGCGCTAACTCGCGAGAGTGCCCACGCGAACGCAAAGTTCAGGTCCTGGCTAGAGCTTGCAATGACCGGTGGGACGGGGCGCTGCTGCTGTTGTGGTTTTTCGACAACCCCGCCCCCTTCGTGGGAGATAATCGAAGTAAATGTCGAGAGGGCCCCCTCGAGCCGCGATGCGTTGTGGACCGAGACGAAGGTTACCCCAGCGGAGCTGCGAGGTGCGATCTCCAGTTCGTGTTGCGTAAGAACCATAATGGGGCCCGAGATGCCCGCGGTCGATTCGGAGAGTTCTCCCCGCTCGAGTAGCTCGAGCACTCTGGTCTTATCCTTCGTCATGTAGGTGATCCCGGGGGCGGGACTGCAGCCGATTACCCTCGCGCCTGCCACATCGCCAAGGTCGTCAATCGCGACGTGGTCCCCGCGGTTGAACGCGTTGACACCGACGCCACCCGGCGGGTCCGAACTACCACGAAAGTTGATCGAGGTAGGGTCGTGGAGGCTGATCACGATTACCTTCACAGCCTCCTTTCCAAGGTTCGACAGTCGAATCTTCCTCGTCAACGCCGAGGAATCCGTCGCAAAGACCTCGAACTTTTGTGAGAGCGCGAGAGTATCAGACGCTCTCGATTCCAGCTCCAACAAGGCGGGCGATATCTTAACCTCTACTCTCCGTTTCGAAGCCCTCAGGTGCACCCCTGCCTGAACTCTGTAGATGTGAAGGGAGCTTCTCCCGAAGATGAGCCTACCCTCCTGGGCAGAGTACGACCAGAGGAGGTCCCCATCGGGGTCGACCCGCGTCTTCAGGAACCTCTTGAAGAGGATGATCGGCTTTGCCGGCGTGCGTAATTCAGAGAGCCTCTTCTGCGCGAGTTGCGGTTCGGAGAGAGCCATCCGTCCTGTGAGCCGGCTGTAAGGATATGACGACAGAGATTTACAGATCTTGAGCTTCCATATCTTTATCCTTAACTCGAGCCTTCAGGGACGGTTCCCTTCGCCAGACCGTCCCTCTCGGAGTGTCCTCAACCGTGATTCCCAGTTTCGAGAGCTGACTTCTTATCTCGTCAGCCTTCGCAAAGTCCTTCACGCTTCTGGCCTCGTCCCGCTCTTTGATCAGAGCGAGTAGCTCCGGCGGAAGCTCCCCCTCCTCCTCGAAGCTGATGATTCCGAGAATCCCGTTGACACGCTTCAGTGCTAGGAGAATCTCCTCGGCCTCTTTCGTGCCCATCTTCTCTCCATCCATCAACTTGTTGGCCCTCTTTACGAAGCTGAAGAGCGCCGCGAAGGCCCTCGGTGTGTTCAGGTCAGCGTCCATCGACCTCTCGAAGCTCTTCAGCAGCTGGTTCGCGAGACTCGCGTGCCTCGAAGGCGACTCTTGCCGATTCTGGCGCAACCTCGAAACGAACTGCTCGAGCCTCTCGCGCTCCGCCTGGGCCTGTTCAAGGGCCTTCTGAGTAAGGTTGATCGGGTCCCTGTAGTGAGCGGAGATCAGGAAGAGTCTCACGGTGAGGGGGTCCCACCCGTCCTTCAGGAGGTCTCGCAGCTTGACGATGTTCCCGCTCGACTTGTGCATCTCCTTTCCGGAGACGCTGAGAAACTCGGAGTGCAGCCAGAATCGCGCGAGCTTCTTTCCGGTGGCTGCCACGGACTGGGCGATCTCGTTCTCGTGGTGGGGAAATCTCAGGTCCATCCCTCCCGTGTGGATGTCGAAGGATTCCCCCAGGTACTTCATCGACATCGCCGAGCACTCGATGTGCCACCCCGGCCGACCCTTCCCCAGCTCAGTCTCCCAGTAGACTTCGCCGTCGTCCTCATCCCAAGCCTTCCATAGTGCAAAGTCCCTCGCCTCCGCCTTCTCGTAGTGGTCCTGTGAAACTCTCGCTCCTACCTTGAGCTCCTTCGGCTTGATTCCCGATAGTTTCCCGTAAGGCTTGAACTTTGAGATGTCGTAATAGACCGAGGCGTCATCCCCCCTGTACGCAAAACCCTTCCTCATCAGCGTCTTGACGAGCTTCACCATCTCGGGGATGTGTTCGGTCGCCCTCGGATAGAACTCAGCTCGCTCGATCCTCAGCGTGTCGAGGTCTTGCATGAATGCCTCTTCGAAGAAAGCGGCGAGCTCCTTCCTGCTCAACCCTTTCTCCTTCATTCCTCTAATTATCCTGTCCTCGACGTCGGTTATGTTCTTCACCTGCGTGACTCTGTAGGCCTTGAACTTCAGAAAGCGCCTCAGGAGATCCTCGAAGAGGAAGGTCCTGAAGTTTCCTACATGGGCGTAGTCCCAGACCGTCGGGCCGCAGGTGTACATTCTCACCTCCTTGTTTCTTAGGGGCCTGAAGGGGAGGAGCTTCCTCCCGTAACTGTTGTAGAGCCTTAGAGCCAAGGTCGCCTCAGTCCAATACTCTCTGACACGAAGTAGGGAAAATAAAAAGGAGAGGGAGAGTGATGGTTACTTCGTCAGCTTGCCAATTCTGAAGATTGGCTTTCCGCAGGACGCGCAGGTCCCCTTGATCGCGGGTCGGCCGTTCTTCAGTTTGATTTGTTTGGGATTCTTGATCTCCCTGTTCTTCTTCTTTTCGTAGACGCAGTAGCCAGTGACCAACTGCGAGATTTCCTCGCGGCGAATTAGCCTGAATTCGTATTTAAACTCTTGCCAAACGGCCATTTTTGGGCTTTTGGGGCTTCAGGGGTTCTATCAGAACCTGAAAGTCCCTCTATGCCGACACGTCACGGAGACTCCACCCGAGATTCCTTCAAAAACCTTGTAAAATAATTGCCTTCACCGTGTGAAATTGCTGATTTTTGAAATTGAGGCAGAGCCCATATTGAGGCGCGGAGCTCTGTCGCTCTAAGACGTCTCCTCTTTTGCGGTAAAGAGACAGTATCTCGGCGCAGAGGTGGATGCGAGCCATTATCAGACGATTAGAGTTCCGAGGACCCCTCAAAAAACGAGTACAGAGGGTCGCGAGAAGTGCCGGAGTAGAAGCGAGCCCGATCTCTTCATGCTCAAAGTGCGCCGCGACAGCGCATTATGAATCGATTGACCCGCATCGATCGAAGAGTTATCGGAACCACTATAAGAAAAGCGAGTAGGGACTTGCCGCAACATTTGCTGCGAAACGTGGCCCACCGCGGCGCATTTTGGTCGCTGATTGTCGCGAGGGTGGTGTACGCTGTCAACTGGTACAACATCGCGTCCATTTTTGCCCCCATGGCCATCGAGCTGAAAACCGGTGTGTCTGGACTTGGCATTCTCGCCTCTAGCTTCTTCTTCGGACTCGTGCTCTTCCAGATACCCGGCGGGCTCCTCGCAGCGAAGTACGGCCCGAGAAGAACATCATTCGTGGGGATTTTCGTGGCCTCGGTAAGCGCTCTCCTCACGGGTTTCAGTTCGGGATTAGGAGAGGCGGCCGCCCTGAGGTTCATAGTTGGGCTAGGAATGGCACTCTTCTTCTCACCCGGGGTCAGCCTCATCGCCAGGTACTACCGGGAGGGGTCTGAAGGTTTCGGGATAGGACTCTACAACTCCGCCTTCGACCTTGGAGGTGCGCTGGGACTCTTCGGATGGGCTCTCCTCGCCGAGGTGCTCGGCTGGAGGCAGAGCCTGTTTTTCAGTGGCGGCATGGGCATCGTCACTTCATTTCTAATCATAGTCCTGATTCCGAAGGAGGATTTGAGCGGCGACTCCCCTCTTAAGCTCAAGGAGTTGAGCGATGTTCTGTTCAAAAGGGAGCTCTTCATACTAAGCTTCAACATGCTGGGCCAAAGCGTGGGCTCGATACTTGTTGGGAGCTTCATCGTCTACTATCTTGAGACTGCCCTCGGGGTGGGGTACGAACTCGCGGGTTTTGCTGGAGCGCTCTTCCTGCTGATGATGCTGGCTTTCTCACCAATCTCAGGAAGAATCTACGACAGGCTCAAGGACGCAAGACGTCTGATGCTCGTCTCGGGATTGGTGATGTCCGCGGGCGTCGGACTAGCGGCGTTCGGGGGAGTCTACGGCGCGTTCGCGGCAACAATCATCGTCGGCATCTCGGCGGGGCTAGGCTTCACGGTAGGCTTCGCGGCCGCAAGAGAGACCAACAAGTCACAAGCCAAGTACGAGTCGCTTGCGATAGCCTGGGCCAACAGCATCTCCCTCTCCGCGGGGTTCTGGTCACCTGTCCTCTTTTCACTCGTAGTCTCCTCATCTGGTTACCCACCCGCGTGGCTTCTCGGGAGTCTCCTCACGTTGGCCTTCGTTCTTTCTATCCTCGCCCTCAAAACGAAGGCTAGAGCGGAGTCGCGCTGATCTCGTCGCCCTTCTTCACGTTTGTCTCGAGACCCGCTAGTCCGATCTCCTTGATCTCGGGGAGCTGAATCCCCAGGGCTTCGACCTTTGACCTGTGGCGTTCGATTGCTTTCATCCAATCCTCCCTCCTCTCGTCGAGTGTAGGGACACCCAGACCGGCGCCGAAAGCCAGCTCCTCCAGCTTCTGGTCGTATTGGAAGAAGTCCTTGGGGAGATGCCAGAAGTCGTTGACTGGCCTGAAGAGGAGCGGGGAGAGGTAGATGAAGCCGTGCTTCATCTGACGAGTCATCATCGCCTTCTTGCCCGCATCCATCTTGCTCGAGATTCTCTCCATCATCGCAATCGTGCCCGTCAAGTGGCGGGACTCGTCCTTCGTGATGTTCTTGAAGGCCGTGCCGTAGACTCCGTTCTTCGAGCGCTCCCCGACCTCCCTGAATATCAGCTGGGCGCCGATCTCGGCGAAGAAGAAGCTCGAGAAGATAAGCTCGAGCGGGTACTTGTCCCAGGCATCCTCGAAGGCCGACCAGTACCTCTTCCCGTTATCGTAGAGAGCCGTGACGTTCCTGAACGCCTTCTCCTCGAGGGTGGTTCTGGGCTTGAAGTTGTACGGGAAGTTCGGGCAGACGCGGGCGCAGGCACGCCTGCAAATCTCGTCATGGCGGCATTCATCAAAGGCGACGGCCGAGAGGAACTTTTTCGTCGGGTCCTCCAGGTTGTGCCTGGCTGCCTGGAGCGCGGCGAGGCCGAACGCCCCTATTCCTGACTTCTCGAAGAGCGCGAGCTTTGACATCCAGTAAGCCTGAGCGACGCACTCGTCGCTGCTGAAGTTCTTCGAGTCGACCTCGTCCCAAGGGAGGTCGACCGGGCTCCAGTTCTGGGGAAACCATAGCTCGTATGTTTTGAGCAGCATCTCGGTATCGACATCCCAGTTTCCCGGGAAGAGGTTTGGGGCATCCTCACCCTTCTTAGACAAAGGATAGAGTGAAGTCCCCCAAGTCACTTAAAGATTCCTTCGACTTCTCGGGCTGGCTACGGGGAGGCAGCCTTGACTACGATCGTTCCCTTCATCCATGCGGGGTGGAACGTACAGTCATAGCTGTAGGTTCCGGGGACGGTGAATGTCTGAGTGAAAATGCTTCCCTGCCTCACGGGTCCCGAGTCGAAACTGCTGGGTGCCCCGGGCAAGGAGGTGACGGTATGCGGGATCGAGTCCTGGTCGACCCAGCTAATCGTGTTGTTTTTCTCGATGACTACGGTTATTGTCGCGGGGTCGAAGTTCAGATTGTTTGTCTGGATCCCGACCCCACTAGGTAGCTTAACAGTTATTCCTTGGATTTGCCCGCCGCCGCAGTTCTTCGTGCAGTAAGGCGGCGTTAGGTTGAGGGCAAGCACGGCACCCACAGAGAGCGCCACGACTAGCGCAACGATGAGCACGACGGCGGTCGTGAACTTTCCCGGGCCGTAATCCTCTTCCTCTTCCTCCAACCCAACCACCTAGTGACCGAGGCTCGCGAACATCCCGGCAAGTAGAGCCAGGAGGAAGAAGAGGGGAATGATCGAGAAGATCTTCAGGGACCTCTGCTCGTACCTGATGTGCATGTAGAAGGCGAAGATGAAGATGGCCTTGCTCAGGGCGAGGACTGAGATCGCGTAGTTGACTAAGACGTCACCGGCGTAGGTGTAGAAGAGAAAGACCTCGACAACAGTCGCGGCCGCCAGGTACACCCAGATCAAGAACATGTCGAGAGACTTCATCTTTTGCGCCTCATAGAAGGTAGAAGAGCGGGAAGAGGAAAACCCAGATTATGTCGACAAAGTGCCAGTACAACCCGAAGTACTCGACCGTGTCGTTGTTCTCCTTGGAGAAGCCACCGTTCATCGTCCTCTTTATCAGGTAGGCAAGAAGGATCAGACCCGCTGTCACGTGGAGCCCGTGAATCCCCGTCGTGACGAAGTAGGTCGACCCCGGTAGGCCACTGTTGAACCAGAAACCCTTCGAGAACAGGTCAGCCCACTCCGATGCCTTGATCCCGAGGAAGAGCGCGCCGAGGAGGAAGGTCGTGGTCAGCCACATGAGCAGTCGCTTCTGATTCCCCGCTCTGATGGCCTGGATCGCGAGGACGACGCTAAGACTACTCGTCAAGAGGACAAGAGTGTTCGTCAATCCTATGGGGATGCTGTGAATCGTTCCCGGCGACGGCCAGCGCGGGATGTCAGCGCGAATGAAGAGGTAGCTGCCTAGTACACCGCTGAAGAGGATGACTTCGCCGGCCAGAAAGGTCCACATACCCAGCTTTATCTTCGGAATCTTCGAGAACGGCCACAGCTCGCGCCCTTCCTCCTCCGGGACGTGGAACTTTGACCAGAGGTCGTCCCGTGCCCACCCGTAGAGCGACCACGCAATAACCACGAGGCCGACGAAGATCACAGGCCACCCCACCCCAAGCTCGAGGAGGGAGAACCCAACCATCGCCAGAGTAACTCCAATCGTGAGTGCGATCGGTCTCGAGCTGAGGTGTTGCTCGTGGTGCTCGCTCGAGCCGTTCCCGTTCGTTGGCATCCCGGGGGCGTCCAGAGCCTGGATCGAGGGCATTCCTCCCCACTCGGGAGCGAGGCTCCTCCAGGGATTGGGGGGAGAGACGATTCGACCTCTGACGCCGATCACGAGATTCGCTATCAGGAGGAATTGGGAGACAGCGAATATTATCCCTCCCACTGAGGCGATCAGGTTGAGGGAGGACCACCCGGCGTCAACGGAGTAGGTGGCGATCCGCCTGGGCATCTCATACAGGTAGAACATCGGGAAGTAGAGGACGTTGAACCCAATGAACGAGGTGATGAAGTGGATCTTTCCGAGCCTCTCGCTATAGAGGTGCGACCGTTAAGAACAACGTCCTGCCCCGCAGGTACGGTCAAGTTCCCCGAGGAATATCCGTTAGGATATATGAACGTCCACGACCATTGTCGTCCGACCACGCTGATGTGGAGCCCGCTGGTAAGCGCCTGAGGAGGAGGCACTATCAACCCGAAGGAGGCGAAGGTCTGAAACTGCACGATGAAGAGGACAGTCCCCGTGACGAACATGTGGTGCTGCCAGACGAGGAAACTCAGCGGGACAACTGCCCCCGCCGTCGCGGCAATGATGATGTTCTTTCCGGCAAGGGCTCTCCCCGCGAGGGCGGGGAGAATCTCGCCGATCGCCCCGAATCCGGGCATGAGCACTATGTAGACCTCGGGATGCCCGAAGAACCAGAAGAGGTTGTCCCAGAGTATGGCACCTCCTGATGTAGAAGCGAAATAGAGAGTCCCCAGGAGCCGGTCAGCCGAGAGCATGATCAGCCCCGCGAGAAGGGTAGGGAACGCGAAGAGCATCTGTATCATCGTGAAGAAGATGAACCAGCTGAAGATCGGCATCTTCCTCATAGTCATGCCGGGCGCGCGCATATAGAGTATCATCACGATGAAGTTCACGCTTCCGAGGGTCACTGAGGTTATGAGCAGTGCGAGGCCGAGGAAGGCGACGGTCACCCCTGGTCCCGGGCTGTAAGCTGGGTCGGCGAGGGGGGCGTAGGTTGTCCAACCCCCGTTCGCGTTTCCGCCGGGAAGGAAGAATCCCAGCGCCGCGAGCAGCCCGCCGAAGAGGTACATCCAGTAGCTCAGGGCGTTAAGGCGGGGGAAGGCGAGGTCCTTCGCGCCAATCTGGAGCGGGACGAAGTAGTTCGCGAAGGCAATGCCCAGAGGAGAGAGGAACCAGAGAATCATGATGAGGCCATGCATCGTGACCGCTTGGTTGTATGCCAGATCGGTAAGCAGGCCATTGCCGGGGACTGCGAGTTGCCCCCTCATCAGCATCGCGAGGATGGCGCCGATGAAGCCGAAGTAAAGTGAGGTCACAAAGTAGAGGATGCCTACGTCCTTGTGGTACGTCGTGAAGAGCCAGCGCTTCAGCCAGGCGTTCATGCCTTCGCGACTCCCAGCTTAGAGTACCAGGACTGATAGGCCGAAGGAGTGAGGACGACGAGCTTAGTGAACATCCCGGCGTGACCGATGCCGCAGAGCTCTCTACATCTGATAACGAAGGTACCCGTCTGAGGCTGGTTGAACCATATGATGTTGTTCCTTCCCGGCGTCGCGTCGATTCCCACGGCGAGGCTCGGAATGAAAATACTGTGGGTAACATCCCTCGAGGTGACGTTAAGAACAACGTCCTGCCCCGCAGGTACGGTCAAGTTCCCCGAGGAATATCCGTTAGGATATATGAACGTCCACGACCATTGTCGTCCGACCACGCTGATGTGGAGCCCGCTGGTAAGCGCCTGAGGAGGAGGCACTATCAACCCGAAGGAGGCGAAGGTCTGAAACTGCACGTCCTTCGCTTCAACCTTAGCAGCCATCGAACTCCTCGCTCTGTACTTCACCAAGTAGTACATCAGCCAAGCGATGACGACAACGCCCGCAACAGTTCCGAGTTCGACATACAGGTTCAAGAGCGACTGCCACGTGGCAGCCGTTGGTGCTGCGGATGCCAGCGCGTATGACATGAAGTCGCTGCGGCGACCTCTACAGTCGTTATAAGTGTTATCTGAGGTCAGCGAAAATATTCGTCGAGAGTGGTTCTGATAACTCTTCGGACCATTAACCCT